>NZ_JBPLBG010000048.1:0-15051 GCF_054039255.1 Candidatus Harpocratesius sp. | reverse complement strand
CGAGAAAAGCGAGTGGATGGGTGAGAATAATAATAATGGTCGATACGAGCAAAAAACCTAAAATAAAGTATATTATAAGAAAGAATGGTGAATATATAGCAAGAGTAGGCGAAGGAGATTTTAAATTTGAGTTTTTGGAAAATATCGATAAAATCACAGAATTTGGAATTTGGGATTGTCATTTTGTCGAGCCGTTTATTGATTTTTCATCATTTAAAAAATGTAGTGTTATAGGAATAAGCAGGTCAGATCTCCAGGAAATTATAAAATTACCCGCTAATATCGAAGAAATATATATATCTGGCTGCAAACAATTAAAAAAGATTGATTTAGATACTGAAAACTATAAAAATTTGAAGAAAATAGGCTTTACCAATTTTGTATTAGAAGATTGGGAATTTGAATATGATCATCGAATATCAACTGTACTTAGATTCGAGCGGACGAATATAAACACCAAATTAATAAAAAGCATGGATAAATTTGCCACCGTCTCTTTTAGGGAATGCCATTTTATCGATGATTGCATTGATTTTTCACCGCTTTTAAATTGCAAAGAATTTTACATTAAAAATTGTGATCTATGTGCTGTCTCTGGATGGCCTCCAAAAGTCGAAAAATTAGATCTATATTATTGTAAAAATCTCAGAAATATTCCTCTGGAGGCTGATCAATACAAATATTTAAAGAAAATCACTTTTTTTGCAATTTTTCTAGATAATTGGAATATCGATTTTTCAAAATCATACTACTTGGAAGAAATTTTCGTTTACGAAGGATTAGCTCCAGAAGATACTGATTACGATAATTGGAGTCGAGAACGCCTTAAGAACCCACTCCCTCTTGCACCACCTTCTGATAATCTGCCTCGAATTAAGGAAATTCCTAAAAATTGGGGGTTGTGTGTTTCTTTGAGAAAATTAATCTTAAGCCATCTACGGGAAATCAAAACTATACCAGTTGAAATTAGTTTTATTCCATGGTTAAGAATTGAACTTGGCAATTGCCCGTATATACCTGCTTTTTCTTATTTACCTGTTCAATTTTGGAACATTGTTAATGAAGCAAGTGATGAGAATTTTGACAGTGTATATTTTAAATTTAAAGAGCACCAGTCACGACTTCTTAAGTTTCCTGAATTACTTGATGAGAGGGGTAGATTTTGCGATGAAACATATGGGCTGGATAATCCTAGATGGACTCGAGAAAAGACAGAATTTTTGAGATACATGAAATTGGTGGCCGAACAAGTCGATGATCCCGAGTTAAAAGAGTTTCTTTTGCATAGGGTCAATTATTACTGGCCTTCAGTTCGGTTAAATGATTCATTTAAAATATTGTTATAATTTCTTGACTTTCTAAGTTGTTAAAAATTTTTAATTTTTATGTATCTATCTATAATGACAAAATTTGACATTATTTATCATTAATCTAGTGCTTTCTTGATGAGATTCTATTCAATCAATTCAATTTGAAAGGTTCAATTATATCCGAAATAAATAATAAATCTCAATATCATTAAGTTAGACATAAATCGACAAAAAAATAACGCAATTTCTTTCAGGATAAAAGAGATCTTTCAAATAATATTAATATTCTTCACTCACACATTCCATAATTTTGAATATAAACTATATAAAATAGAGAGTATTTATTTATTCCGCCTATACGAAGGTAAAAATCAACAGGACGTTCAGATGGACATTTAACCCAGTTAAATTTCCAAATTCCATTTAGTGAATAATAATACGGGGATTTATTGATTGATTGAGCAAGTCCCTCATCACGATTTCTGACAGGAACAATAAAACTATGTCCCACGTTTTTATTTCGCCCAAAAATACCAGCATTTTCCCAATCAAGAGCGCTTTTCATACTTTCTCACAATTATCATGTATTATTTCCTTTTAAAAGTATATTTTAAATTTGCTACTACCTTTTATTTTTATTCCAATTAATGTACATTTCAATTATTCATTGCTAAGTGGATATCTAAGTGGATAATAATCCAGGGAAAAACAACGCCATTGTTTGAAATGTATAGGTAATCTTCCATGTTTGAGAAAATTATCATACCATTTTTGAGGAACAGGAAGATCACGATATAATTCATTTCGAAGTGCTTCCAATGGGGCACGTTGATATCCCATATAATCAGCTGCAGTCATAATATGAGAATTAGATATTTCACTTACTTTATTCAATCGATCAACAAAATCAATTCCATATTGTGAACGAATAACATGGTGATCTATAATAATTTCTGGAATGAAATCTGCCAATTTGAGCGTATTTTTCCATGCAATTTCTTCAAATTTTTCCCTTTTTTTTTTTACTTGATATAAATATAATGGAGGACCAGCCACATAGAGAATTGTCGGCTGCCAATCAAGAATAATGTCGATTGTGTGTGAATCCAATAATTGAATGTCAGATCCGAATACAAATACATCATTATCATCCACAATTCGAACCATCATTACTGAATTGACAAATGATGAAGACTTTTGAGTATATCCATGGGGAACGGATTCTGAAAAATGTAAATTATTGAAGGATTTTCCCTCTGGGTTTATAAAATCGCGACCTAACATATTTTGCAGTTTTTTTCTTCTATAACAGCTTGTTTTGGACGTATTTTTAGGACTTTTTACCCATAATTTGGCAGATTTTAATGGCTTAATCACATTGGAAGCTGCTAATTGAACTAAATCTGCTTCGACCATAGGATGATGATCTCCGTGAAAATGCGTGATTACTACATCACTAGCATTTTGCACTTCACTGATTATCTTCGAACGCAAAATATAAGATATTTCAATTTGAAAAGGATGGGGGTGCAATTTTTTTCGACCATGATCTAATGCCAATCCTGGATCAATTAAAATTTTTTTAGATTTAGTTTCTACCATGCAAGCCATACTTCGCACTCCCAAAGATTCAGCAGCCAAACAATTGATATTGATATATTTATCCCCCTTTTTTTCTATAATACAAAATTTTTTTTGGATGTTAAATATATTGTACTCAATGTCAGATCAAACCACCCCAGAATTTACAGTCAAGTTATACGGCCCTTTTTATTCAATGACACGTAAAAAATCCGTTTCTTTTACATCTGACCACAATTTACCCACAGTAAAGGAAATGTTACAAAAAGTGGTTGAAATCTTTCCAAAATTGAAAGAATATATTTTTGAAGACGATCATCTGGCTGAATTTACCACTATTGTTATCAATGGAGAACTAATTTCAGAAAATGAATGGAACACTGTGCATATTCACCCTGAAGATCGAATTTCTCTATTCAAAGGGCAACATGGTGGATAAAACTATCTTTTATTTATTATTATTTTTCTTTCTTTAATTTCTACTTCATTTATTTATGCATCTTTTAATATTGTACTCCTAACTTCAACAATATTCATTATTATTCGTTTTACTACGATTTTTATTTATTATTAAATAAATTAGTGCGAATAAGTTTTCAGGCTTTTTTCTCTTGAATTTTTTATAATTATGATCAATGAAAAGGGAAATCTTTTAGAAATTTATCTTCTTGACTTATATATGGCAAATGACGCGGAAAAAGAATTAAAGAAATTAATTAAGGCGAAAACCAATAAAAAGTCAAAACAAGTATGCATTGTAGTAAAAATTAGAGATGCAGTTGATATTGTTGACTTGCAGATCAAAGAAGAAGCCGAAGGAATCTTTAAAGTACGCGTTCATTCCACTAATGAAAAATATCCTAAATGGTATACATACGGTTATTTTATTGATGTAAAAAATCTGCGTTTGAATTATAATGACATTAAAAACCGTAAACAGATACAAGATATTTTATCAAATCCTAATTTTGTTGTTCATAAACCTACTAAACAATTGTTAGATCGTTTTGAGAAGGATTTTGGTGGAGTAATCCCTGATGGGATGGGAAAATTATTCTGGCGTACAGAGCGATTTAAAAAGAAGAAGGATCCTTTCAAAGTAAAAATGAAAGCTATGTAAAAATCGTTTTAAAATCCAAATTTATTAATTTTTACTTCAAGATTACAGAAATATATTCTACTTTAAAAGAAATATTTTTTCTAAACGTGATTTTCTATTTTTGCGTAAATTTTAAGAAGGCTTATTTCATCTTTTAGATGGAGAATGATGGAGAACGAACCTTTTAGCCGCGCACGGGTAAAAATGCAGTTTTGGAAATCCAGTTTTTTAGATTTGTCATTTCGCAACAATCAGCTAAATTTTAACCCATATGCTAAAGATATAATTGAAGTAATTCATCAAGATAGTTCTGCGCTTTTTAAAATATTATTAATCATGCAACAAACATTTTCATTTCCATCAGTATACTCACCCCCTAAAAGAAAAACTAAGGCAAAAAAAAATTCAGAAATATCTCCTTCACCTAAAATGGAGATTTCCTGTATACCTTCTCAAATTCAAGGAAAATTAAGTGCAAAACATATCCGAGCATTAAATAAAAAAAGTAAAGATTTACGACTAACAGAATTGCTTACTTATGAAACAGATCCGAATTTGATAAAGAAAATTCAAAAGCTCCAAAATAAAACGGAAGAGATGCTAGAAGAAAGGGGAATAAACACATTATTTTTAACTTTAGGACTGTTACATTGGCAAAATTCGCAAGATAAGAAAAAATATATTTCACCTATAATGTTTATCCCGGTCAGCCTATCAGTAAATCCACCTGAATTGAATATTTTGGATGATGAAGTTATAATTAATCCTGCTCTCAAAGAAAAATTACGCGATTATCGAATTAAAATCCCAAATTTCCCAGAAGAATTCAATACACGAACATTTATCAATTATTTCGAAGAATTTGAGCAATTAATCCAAGATATGAAAGATTGGAAGATCGAGCACCGAAATTTTATTTCAACATTTGCATTTACAAAAGTAAATTTATTCGAAGATATCGATGATCATGCAGATTTATTGATTTCTCATCCAATTATTAAAGCTATTGCCGAAGAAAAGGGATATAAAGAATCTTCAGAAAACTTACCAGATTTATCCTTATTACACGACAGCTCGGATCCTAAGCACCAATTTACTCTATTAGATTGCGACTCCAGTCAAATGGAAGCTATACTTTATGCAAAATCAGGTTGTTCTTTGGTAATTCAAGGACCACCTGGCACTGGAAAGTCGCAATGTATTACGAATATTATTGGAGAATGTTTAGCTGAAGGAAAAAAGGTTCTTTTTGTCGCTCAAAAAAAAGCCGCTCTTGATGTAGTTAAAAAACGGCTTGATTCATGTGGAATTGGTGATTTCTGTCTGCAAGTGCATTCGCAAAATGCAAATAAAAAAGAACTTCTTCAATCGATACAAAATACACTAGATAAGAATTTTCCCAAGAAATCTCTTTCTGAAAACAAATTCCATGATTTAATCCAATCTCGACAACGATTAAATGAATATGTGGAATTAATTAATCAACCTTTTGGAAAAATGCAGAAATCTTTATATCAAATTGTTGGGAAAATGCTGAAATTCAAGAATATCCCAAAAATAGTTGCTCCTTTTCGTGATCCAAATCAGGTAAATTTTGAAGATTATACTTTTTTAAAAAATACATTTGGAGAATTGGATCAATTCCGCACAACTATGGAAAACTTTTCTAAAAATCCATGGTATTCTGCCAAAATAACACACCCATTGATATTATCAGGTGAATTGAAAGTTGTTTTAAAGAAAAGGCTTACTTCATTTCGAGACTCAAATTTGACACTACAAGAGAATATCCGACATTTCATTTTGAAATTTCCACCAAAATTTGAACAAAATCCTGATCTGATTACTGAATGGCAGCACAAAAGGGTGCAAATTAGATATTGGATTGAAGCAATGCATTTGTTATTCCCATTTTGGCTCGAAATGGAAGAAGGATATCAAGATCTTCGACAATATTTTGATATTGATAGTTTAGTCGATTATCAAAAAATGAATTTTGATTCATTTCGTCAAATTTATATTGCATACTGTTCAGATAAAGGAAATTCTCGTAAATTTATTTCTAAAATTGAAAAAAAACTAAGATTATATGCCGATTCTCTGCAGAAATTTCAAGATGTTTTAGCAGTATTCAATTTAAAATCATGTATCGCACCTATTCAAACACTTGAGGAATTGAACGAAGTTAAAACTTTTTTCGATCGATTTTTACCACGTGCATTATTGCTTCCAGTTGATATATTGATAACACGCTTTACAACAGATTATTTGTCTTGGGGAAAGCGCTTATCTGCAGTCTTCCGGGAAGATCGAAAGAAAATATTATTATGTCGAAGAAAAGGGCGCAAACATGCAAATCCGATGGGTTATCTTAATCAGATAAAAGTATTCCAAGATAAATTTGGAAAACCGTACGATCATAGTCTTTCGGAAATTTCTGATATGATTACTGAATTTCATATACTATATTCTGAATGGGAGGCACTTTATGAATTAGAACAAGAATTATTACCATTTTTCAGAGTTTCCTTTTTGCCATCAACTTATGAGCAATCTTTATGGGAGAAAAATCATATTTTTGCTCAACAATGGTTGGATAATCTTCCCTATCTGAATGATTGGTTTGAAGTTCAAGTACGAGCAATTCAGATTGCTGATCTTGGATTTTCAAGTTTATTTCGAGCATTATTAGATGAAGAATTTTACATTCCAGGTGATCATACTCCTATTAGTTATGAATTAATATTTCTTCACTCATTTTATGCTAAATGGCTTGAAATTTTGACTGATAGCTTGCCGCCTATCGCAAATTTTGAACGAAATATTCATGAAAAACATTTAAAAAAATTTCGTGAGAGAGATGTCGAAGTACTGCAATTAAATCAAAAGCGTCTGGAAAACTTACTCGCTGATGCTCGTCCACAATCTGAATTTGATCTTTCTCCTGAAATTTTGACTCAAATTGGTTATATTCGGAGAGAAGCAAAGAAGAAGCGTAATATTAAACCTTTAAGACATATATTTGGTGATGCTCAAGAGCTTATAACAAAAATTACACCATGTTTATTAATGAGCCCACTATCAATTGCCAACTATCTAGATTTAGAGAAATATTATCGTTTTTTTGATGTAGTAATTTTTGATGAAGCTTCTCAAGTAACACCAGAAGATGCCATAGGTGCTATAGCTAGAGGTAAAAGTTTAGTGGTTGTCGGTGATTCTGAACAACTTCCACCTACTCAATTCTTTACTAGTAAAAAAAGTGATGATGATCTGGATGATTCTCTTGATAGTGAGATTCAAACAATGGAAAGTCTTTTGGATGAATGTACTGGAATTGGATTTCGAGAAAAAATGCTTCGGTTTCACTATCGTTCCAAGAAGGAAGGATTAATTGCATTCAGTAATTTTAATTTTTATAATGGAAAATTGTACAGTTTTCCTGACATTAGCAATTACTCAAAACAATCATCAAAAAGAACACAAATTAAAAATAATTTATCCGCTTCCCTAAATTCAACTTCAGGAACCGAAAATTATGCAGAAATTCATAACCTCCCAGCAATTGAATTTCGTCACATTCCAAAAGGCGTGAAAGATAAAGGTAAGAACCCGATTGAAGCAAAAGCAGTCGCTAAAACAATCATTCAACATTATATTAATAATCAAATCTCTCAAACACAATATTCATTAGGTGTTGTGGCTTTTTCCATAGTTCAACAAGCAGAAATTCAATCTGCACTACAAAAGTTATTGAAAAATCAGCCAGATGTTGAAGAATATATGAATACATCTCAAATTGAACCCTTATTTATTAAGAATCTGGAAAATGTTCAAGGAGATGAACGAGATTTCATATTCTTCAGTATTGGATACACACGAGATGTAAAAGGGAACTTCAGTTTAAATTTCGGCCCATTAAATCGAACTGGAGGATATCGTCGGTTGAATGTCGCAATAACAAGGGCGCGTTATCATATCAAGCTTTTTGCATCTTTTCTTCCTTCAGAAATTCCAATTGGGCGAGTAAAGGCAAGAGGATTACGAGAATTAATTGCCTACATGCATTATGCTCGAAGTCAAACACTTCCTAAAATGATAACAACAAAAAATCAGAATACTAAAGATCTAATTGATGATGATTCATTAGAAGCAGATATTTTAGAATCTTTGAAAAGTGAGGGATTTCAAGTGGTTCCAAAGGTAGGAATTTCCAATATTAGAATAGATTTAGCCATTGTTCATCCAAATGATCCAAATCGTTTTATCTTAGGCATTGAATGTGATGGAGGTTCTTATGCTGAAGCAGTTAATGCTCGTGATCGGGATAGAATTCGCTATAACGTTCTTACTGGGTTAGGATGGGAGATTATACATGTTTGGACACCAGAGTGGATAAAGAATAAGCAAAAAATCATTCAAAGAATCAAGCGAAAAATCACTTCCATCGTGCATAAGGACCCGTAAAAATTTAAATGCTACCAAATGCAATCAATTTTTATGAATATTAAAGATTTTCTACCCATGGATCCAGAAATTGAGCAAATGCACTACGATAAGAAGACAGAAGATTCTCTTTCTAAATTACAATACTTAGAAGATGGGGTGCGTCGCTCAATAAAAGATTTAGCAAATTCACTTAAAAAATCTTCAGAAGAATTGGAAAATCTTCTTCAGATTAAGCAAGAAAGTGAAAGAAATTATATCCAACTGATAAATCGCCATAGCGATTTGGTTTTGAATAGTGATCTTACTCAAATAAAACAGAAAAACAAACAAATCCAATTGCGATTAAGTATTCATCAAAATATAATAAATATTCTTTTAGATTTATCAAATAATTATAAAGAATATTCAAAAAGCCTTAAAGAATTAGAAAAAATAACTGAAAAATTGAATAAAACACAATCATCTTGGAGAGATGCAGCAGCCGAACTGGCAAAACTACGAGGTTCACAAATGGCATCAGGGGGTAAATTAAACAAGGTTGAAAAAAAAATCGAATCAAAAAAAGCTGATGTTATTAAAATTCGTACAGAGATAAAGCACCGTCAATCATTTGTTGAAACGAATTTAAAGCACATTAATGAAACTTTACTCAAATTAAAAAATGCGATCAAGAATTTCGTATAAATCGTACCTTTGACTCTACTTTTTATCATTTTATTTTAAGATTTGCCTACGATAAAATTCAACCATATTCTTGAATAACTCACGATGATGGCTTAGACCAAATGGAGGAATAAGATCATCTTGGATAATTCCTCCAATAATCGCTTTGGTAACATTAAATATTGAGATTTCTTGTGCGTCATCTCCTGGTCGAAAGATTTTCTTTAAGTCCTTTTCATCTACTTTATGATCTCCTAAATTTAGATAAAGAGCGTAAGCATCAGTCATATATACTCTTTTAGTCCCATCAAGGTTTCTTTCTTGCTCTGTTGTAGGGATGGTTGTAATATAATAGATTTTTGCAGAAAGAGAGCGTAAATCAGGAGAAATATGTTCAAACCCATTCACTATAACCGGAATTTGATCAACTGAATAGTTTTCGCGAAGTTCTTCGAGATTTCCTTCATATTCTATCTTTAGATGGCTTTCTTCTTGAACTTCTTTTAACATAGTATATATCCCTGAATCAAGAACTGAAGAAGTGTTTCTTATTCCACCAATAATTGCTGGAGAACCTTTACCTGGTGGATTCTTCCTCACAATTCCAACAAAATAATGTTGAGCCTTTGCTTTGATGAAAATACCCAAATCGGCTGCCAATGTGGGTTTGTACCATGCGATATGACCAATAAAATTAAGATAAATGAATTTTTCTCCACTAATTTGAAATTCAGTGCATTTTATATAATCTCCATATCGTCCAGGATATAATTTTTCTGTTTTAATAAGTTCTAAATAATAAGATAACAGATAATCAACAATGTCGCTTTTTGAAGAATATGTAATATTCCATACTTTAGGATGAGAAGAGATTTCTGTAAATTTTATTTCTATAATAGGAGCAGAAGTGGGAAGAGAAGCATCAATAGGTTCTAATCCTTTCCCTTGGATTTGCCCATCTTTAATTAAAAGCCAATACTCTTTTATTATCATATCAAAGGGTAAATCCTTTTTATTTTCAATTGATTTCTTATGAATAAACTTCATTTTTTTTCCCCGTATTAGATAGATCTTCTCACACTATCTTTAGTATTTTATGGCAGTACGAATAAGTGCGAATAAGTTTTTTTTTTTACTATTGATTTTTACTTAGAAAGATCATTTTTAATATGCTTATTGAATAAGAGCACCAGGTTTTATCTTGTCATATAATTTTAAATCTGGTTTTAATAGAACGGCAGTACCATTCACATCTGCTGCGAGCAACATACCATTACTTTCTAACCCCATCATTTTTCGAGGTTTTAAATTTATACAAACAATAATCAATTTATTGATAAGATCTTCAGGTTGATACCATGCTGCAATTCCAGAAAGAATTTGCCGCGGGTTAGGCTCTCCCACATCTACTTGAAGTTTTAATAGATTTCGCGATTTTGGAACCATCTCAGCGCTTAAGATTTTACCTACGCGCAGATCTACTGCTTCAAACTGCTTGTAGTCAATGATTTCAAGAGTTTTGTAAGATTCTTCAGATGATTGTGATTTATCGACCATTTCTTTCTCATTAACAACAGCTTTTCTTAATTCATAAAATTTCTTACATTGGAAAAAAATATCAAAAATATTAAATCATGGAGCTCTTGCAAAAGTGATGCAACGACAAATCGAGAGTCAAGTAAGAAAGAAAAGATATATGAAAGAGCTTAATTGCTCTAAAGAGGTAAAAATTGATGATCCACGGGGCTATAAGATTCATAAAATATCTAAAATGGCTCGGTTAATTGATGAATTCACCACTTTGGCAAAACGAAAGAATATCATTTGGAGTTTTACTCAATGTGATGTAACTGAAGCACGACGGAAAATTAAAGAACATTATGAACAAACGGGGGAAAAAATTAGTTTTACTGCCTTCATTATAACAGTTTTTGCCAGAACGGTTGCAAATCACAAAAATCCTATGAACGCTATGCGGAAAGGAAAAAAGAATCTGTATATTTTTGATGATGTAGATGTAATGACCAATATTGAGCGAACATTACCAGATGGAACGAAAAAGCCGGTCTCTTACACCATTCGAAAGGCACAGACCAAAACTTTGAAAGAAATCAGCCAAGAATTACGCGAAGCCCAACAAGTAAAACATGTTCAAGCAGCAACTGGTCAAAAAAACCCTATTTTAAAAAAATTGGCAAAAAATGTTCATAAGTTTCCAAAATTTATCCGCCGTATTATATTAAATAAAATGTTTAGTGATCCTATCTTTAAAAAGAAATCCATGGGAACTGTAGGAGTTACAGCAGTCGGAATGTTTGGTTCAGGTATGGGAAAAATGGTTCACTTAACTCCACATACACTTAGCTTGGGAGTAGGAGGAATGGAAAGCTTGCCCTCGAACTATGAAGGAAAGATTGTTCTACGAGATCAAATCGGTTTAACCCTAGCAATGGATCATGCTATTATTGATGGTGCTCCTGCAGCGCGGTTTTTCCATGATCTCAGGCAGATGATTATGTTTTTCTGTCATGAAGCAGATTGGTGCTTTAATTCACTTTAATTAGAAATCATCCTTTTTTTTAAATGAAGGAATTACATTTCACTTTATTACAAATTATTCCTAAATCTCAAAAATTGAAAACTTTTAAATTTTCCACTCACATGATAATTAAAGAATGTCGAGCACAAAAATTAAACCTTGGTTAAAATATTACGGAAAAGTTCCTCATACTATTGAAATTCCTGAGATAACTCTATATGAAAAATTAGTAGAAACAGCCAAAAAATATCCAAACGAGATTGCTTGGGATTTTATGGGCACAAAATATACCTATCGAAAATTCTTAAACGAAATAGATCAATTTGCAGCAGGTTTAGCTAAAATTGGTTTTACAAAAGGGGATACAATAACTATAAGTATGCCTACAGCACCTAATGGAATAATACCAATTTATGCTGTTAATAAACTCGGTGGAATCTGTTCAATGATTCATCCGTTAAACCCGCCTTCAAAAATTAAAATGTTTCTTAATATGTCAAAAAGCCGTTTTGCTTTAACATTAGATGCGTTTTATTCATCATTTAATGAAATTCTAAATGAAACTTCTGTAGAAAAGCTAATTCTTGCCAAAATTGGAGATTATTTAAGTCCAATTATGCGATTCGGATTCTGGTTAACAAAAGGCCGAAAAATTAAGAAAATTCCTTCAGATCATCGTGTTCTCTGGTATAAACAGATCATGAAAAATCCTTCTCGTCAAACAATTAAATCTGAAATGGAGGCTGATGATCCTGCAATAATTCTATATTCGGGAGGAACAACTGGAATCCCTAAAGGAATTATGCTCTCTAATAAAAATATGATTGCAGAAGGAATGATGGCAGCATATTGGGGAAGTCTTTCTCCAGGAGATCGTATTTTGGCAATTCTTCCGATTTTTCATGGGTTTGGATTAGGTGTGTGCGTAAATGCAGCTTTTATGACTGGAGGTGCCAGTATTTTAGTTCCAACATTTACACCTGAAACTGTAGCAAAATTAGTTAAACAAAAACGCCCTCAATATTTAATTGGAGTTCCTACTCTCTTCGAGGCTTTGGCCAACAATCCTCAATTTCAACAAACAAACCTATCTTGCTTAAAAGTTTGCTTTTCAGGTGCGGATACATTACCTCGAAAAGTAAAAGAACATTTTGAAGGAGTTGTTAAAAATGCTGGTGGAAATGTTGTATTACTCGAAGGGTATGGTCTCACAGAAGCAGTAACTGCTATTATGGCATCACCTATTGAAGAATATAGGGAAAACAGTATAGGAATTCCATTTCCAAATATGGATGCTAAAATATGCAAATTAGATTCTATTCAAGAACAAGAAATTGGAAAAGAAGGAGAAATTGTAGTATCTGGTCCTGCAGTTATGCTAGGTTACATGGAACGCCCTGAAGAAACTGCTAAAGTATTAAAGAAACATGAAGATGGTAAAATCTGGTTACATACAGGTGATATTGGTTATCAAGATGAAGATGGATTTTTCTACTTTAAATTACGGCAGAAGCGAATGTTAAAGGTAAGTGGAGTAAATGTTTATCCTAAAAACGTTGAAGAGGTTATTCGAAAAAATCCCAATGTAGCTCAAGTTTGTGTGATTGGAGTTCCAGATAAAAAGCAAATCTCTCGAGTAAAAGCTTTTATAGTGTTAAAACCAAAAATTCAACCTTCAGATGATATAAAGAATTTAATTCTGGAAACTTGCCGAAAGGAACTGTTAAAATGGGAAACACCTAGAGAGATTGAATTCAGAAAAGAACTTCCTTTAACATTAGTAGGAAAAGTGGCATTTAAAGAATTGGAAGATGAAGAATTAGCAAAATTAAAAGAAAAAAAAGCCTATCCATTTGATGAAGAATAATCTCTCTGTATTTTATTTTTTTGATTTTTTTTCCTCATTTCAAAGGAATATTGTTCAAGGTTTCAAAGACTTGATATATTGCTTGAGTTCCCTTATTTTCAAGACCTAGATTCATTGCGACTAAATAGAATTGATGAGCAAGAGATAACCCAGGAAGAGCGAGATGCATTCTTTCTGCTTCTTTGAGAGCGATTGCCATATCTTTCACAAAATGCTTTATGAAAAAGCCAGAATCAAAACGTCCATCCACCATGCGTTTTCCTAAATTGCGAACAGACCATGAAGCAGCTGTACCTTTTCCCATTATTTCTATCGTTTTTTTTAAATCTAATCCTTGTTTATATGCAAATTGCAAAGCTTCAACCACTCCAATCATAGTATTGGCAATTAATATTTGGTTGCTAATTTTTGCAGATTGTCCTGAGCCAGTTTCACCCATATATGTGATTTCTTCAGCAAAAATTTTGAATAATGGATAAATTTCATCAAATATTTCTTCATCGCCTCCCACCATGATAGCTAATTGCTTATTTCGAGCAGCTAAATCAGGACCAGAAATTGGAGCATCCAATGCATACGCTCCTTTCTTTTGGGCAGCAGCATAAATTTTTCGAGCAAGAACGGGTTCAGAAGTCGTCATATCAATTAAAATCGTTCCTTCTCGTACTCCATTTAATAATCCATCTTGTTCATTTGTTCCAAAATAAACTTGCTGAACATCATCTGGAAATCCTAACATTGTGAAAATAATTGTACTCTTTTCTGCGACTTCTTGGGGGTTTATACATATTTTTCCCCCGATATCAACGAGATCATTACATTTTTCAATAGTACGATTAAATAAAGCAACTTCATGCCCCGCTTTAATAAGGTGCGAAGCAAGGGTCTTACCTGTAGCACCCAAACCAATCCATCCGATCTGTCTAGCCATAATTCATCACTATAATTCATTGACGAGAGAAAATTATTAATTTTATGGTTATTTTCCTCTTTAAGTATAGGAATTTTAAATGATTTATTTTATGATTGTTCTTTTCTTTGAGAAACAAAGATACTATTTAATAAGCAATTTATTCAAAATCAGTAGATTAACATAATACAATAACTTATTTTCATAATTCTTTTTAATAGTAAAACAATAAAAATTAAATATAGGAAATTTCTTGAAAAATAATAGCCTAAAAATTAATAATTGTAATCATACAATCAAAATTAATTTACAAAAAAGGATGGTTAATATGGAAAAAACATGTGAAAATTGCGCAAATTTTTTGTGTTGCCAAATAGAAAAAGACCCACGCGGATATTGTGAAGCAGACCCTGATGTACTGGGCTATTGCTCCTTATGGGATGGCGCCTTATATAAAATTGAACCTTGTGAAGGCTGGAAAGCAAAAATTGCTTAGTTTTTTTTTATATATCTTAAGTTTACAAGTTAATTAATTTTTTTAATCTTTATATTGCATTTCATTTGAAAATTACTCCGACATAATTTATTTTATTTGTAAAATCAAATTATCTCCTAAAATAGCCCTGTTTTTCA
>NZ_JBPLBG010000047.1:0-79746 GCF_054039255.1 Candidatus Harpocratesius sp. | reverse complement strand
AATTTACTAAAAGTTTAATAAAACATGCCCCCTAACTTTTTTGTTGTAAGTGGTATTCATCGATAAATTTTTAATTATTTTTGAGAAAATATTTTTGTCGGATCATTAACTTGTAAACTTAAGATTTAAGCAAAAAGTTATATTTTTAAGTTCACTCTGTAAATTTGAACTTTGTATGAAAACTCCACATATTGTGAAACGATTGGTGCGGGAAATCGGCACAGAACAAATAGATGAAGATGAAAATTTACCTATAGAATACTATGAATTAAGAGAATTAGCAAAGACACGAGTACTTTTAAAATCTTCCTTAAAAACCCATTTCTTTGTTTATTTAATTGTAAATCTTTTCGTGGTTATTTTAAATATTTTAGGAAATATCCCTCCTGTGGAAAGTTTTCTCGATTTGTGGAGTCTATGGAGCGTTTTGGGATGGGGCTTGCTCTTATTGGCTCATGCAATGATTTTAGCCACTTATAATATCCCAAATTTAGAATATAGGATTTTCATCATAACATCTGTGATTAGTATATATATTGGCCTTTTTTTAATTTATCTAAATTATTATCTGAGAATAGCCAATAATGATGATGAAATTTGGTGGTATTGGCCAGATATCGCTATTTTATTATTTATAGCTGCATATGCATGGATAGTTTTTTATTCTGAAAATAAGGAGAAGTTTAATTCTCGAATCGAACGAGAAATGGAATTTTTACGAGAAAGACGAGAACAAAAAAGCGCTTCTGTTGAATCTCAAATAGATAAATCATTAACAGATAAGCAAAAAGAAACATTAAAGGCCAATAAATGATCGATATAATTAATAGGTAAATTAATAAAATGTTTTCAAAAAAAATTCGTCTACCAAAGCGAAATAAAACAATTTCAGTAGCAACAGCACTAGTTCTTATGGCAATAGATGAAATTTTGCAAGAATCGCATAGTAATGATAAAGTGGTTTATGGATATCAAATTATGTCTCATTTACGAGATAACTATAATTGGAACGTTAAATCTGGAACCGTCTATCCTATTTTAAAGAAATTACATCAAGATCTCTTTATTAAAAAAGGAGTAGGACCAGATAGTGAAAGCAAACGCCAAACAATCTTCTATTCAATTACTCGTAAGGGAGAAAAACTAGTGAATGAAATTCGATCTTTAAATGATGAAGCTCTTGAAGCTGCTTTAACCCCCGGAGAAGTATCAGATCGATCATCTGTAATGAAATTAATCAAAAATGGATTTCCATCAAGTAATTTTGCTGAAAAATATCTTGGTCCACTTCTTAGAGATTTTTGCCAAAATGTAGCAGAATTAATTGCCAAACAAGATAAAAATGGATTAAGTAATATTGAAGAAGAAATCAAAATATCTCTTTCAAAACTGGATTCAGTTAAAGAAATATTGGAAGGAGAATTAGAGAAAATTAAAACTTTAAAAAAACTCTAAAAAACTTTAATTAAATCTAAAAAATTTTAAAATTCTTCACTTAACCAATAATTTGACAGTAAATTCTTCGATTTCTTGATCTTTCATCAAATTCACAAAATACAATCTGCTGCCAAGTTCCTAATACTAATTTTCCATCAACTAATGGAATTGTTTGGCTGGGAGGAATTAAAAAACTTCGTAAATGGCTGTGTCCATTGTGATCTCCCCAAGTTTGATGATGTTTATAGTCAGGTCCTTCAGGAAGTAATTTTTGTAATAATTCAGGAACATCTGAATTAACTAAGCCTGGTTCATATTCTAAAAATGAAATTCCACCAGTAGAACCAGGCATGAAAACAGTTAAAATTCCATTACGAATAGAACATTTGTTAACTAAATTCTTAATATCATCGGTGATATTGATAATCTGATTTGGAGTTGTACTGATTTGGAATGTAAAGAGTTCTGAAACCATAATTTAGATTAAAATTTATAAAAAAAAAAGTTTCCCTCTATATTTTTACCTATTTTATTATATAGTTAATGGATCTTTCGGAATATATGTTAATTTCTCCATTCCATCTTTCTTTATTACCAAATCATCCTCTAAGCGAATACCCCACTTGCCTTCCCAATACAAACCAGGTTCATTAGTAATAACCATATTCTCCTTTTGTAAATAAGATTCAAGCATTTTAGCACGCATTCCACCTCCCACATCATGAACTTGAAATCCAAGAGAATGGCCAAGACTATGAAAATATAATTTCTCATGATCATAACCTTTCTCAGCTAAAGCTTCTCGACATTTAATTGCGGGTAAATTCATTGGAAGACCTGCCTGTATAACTTCATAAGATTTTTCTTTAGAATACTGTAATGCTTGATATGCTTGAACAAAATCTTCATTCGGTTCCCCCCCCACCCAATATGTCCACGTTATATCTGAGCACATCCGATGTGGTTTCATTCCAGAATCGATTAGAAGCACACCTTTCTCAATTTTTTTTTCTGAACCATTATGATGTGGATCAGCTGCATTTGCATTATTAGCAACAATTGCGGGAAAAGCAATTCCTCCATATTCGAGGTATTTCATTTCTAATTTACGTTTTATTTCATTTTCTGTCATTCCAATTTTTATCCAATTGGGTAAATCTTCTAAAATTTCCAAGTTTATTTTCGCAGTTTCCCTTAAATCTTGGATATCTTCAGAAGTTTTTATAGTGCGCAAATTAAAAATAATCGGCGCAGCAGAGACAAAATTTGTTTTAGGTGAGATTTCTTTAAGAGCCCGATATTCTCCT
The DNA here is from genome assembly GCF_054039255.1 of Candidatus Harpocratesius sp. Lineage (NCBI taxonomy): Archaea > Promethearchaeati > Promethearchaeota > Promethearchaeia > Promethearchaeales > Promethearchaeaceae > Candidatus Harpocratesius > Candidatus Harpocratesius sp. The sequence continues at coordinate 77,002 of NZ_JBPLBG010000047.1, read as the reverse complement.
AGCGGGATATATTCCGCAAATGATGTACCTTCTCGAGATAAAACATTTTCACCAAAATCTAATGCAATTTTTGATTTAGACAATATTGGTTTTAATTTCGCTTTAATATCTTCAAAATTCGAGTATGCTTCAACTTGTGCATCCACACCCAAAATGCTAAGCTTCTTCTCCACCATCGCTTTTTCCATAGTACAAGTGAGAATTCGGTGATTTCCATCTTTACTTACAAATATATAATGACGAATGTGAACTTCAAGATCAAGCATGAACTCTGAATGAATATCGGAACCTTCTTGGCATGGAATTAACCATCCATCAATTTCAAATTTCTCTAGTAATTGCTGAGCCCGGTCAAATAAATTCATAGTTCTACTAATTTCACCTATTTTTTAAAGAATTGGGTGGGTTACACGTTTTTGAAAAAATTATATCAGTATTTAAAGTGAACATAATCTTTTAATAAAAAAACGAAAATACAAAAATATGGGAAAAAAAAGGAAAATTTTCTTTGGAATTTTAGTTATTACTTCAATTATCCTTCAAATTATCGCAATTAACCTTGTAATTCCTCGATCGAGTTCTCATGATTTAGAGTTTGATTATATTTATAAATGGAGATTAAATGGAAAAACAGGAGATTATTATGATTATAAGGAAAAAATGGATGTTAAAGGGCATTATATAGTTGATTTTGAAGGTAATATTGGAATAGTAAAGGGAGAAGTTCAATGGACATGGAAATCAATTTATCAAGGTTATACAGATATGCAAGATGAAGGACATACAACCTACAATTTCCAATTTTACTTAAATAATGGTTCATATATTGGATATACAACAGATCAAGATGAATTTCATCCAAATATGAACGTGTGGTTTTTTATTCCTGACATTTCAAATCAAGACACGCATAAAATACTCTATAATTCATATGAAAAATCAAATTCTGGAGTTTTAAACACAATTTGGATACAGTCTTTAAGCCCTCAAAAAGGAATAAAATACTCACATACAGGAACTTTCAAGAGAAATGATGATTATGGCAATATGGATGCAAAATTTACTAGTGACTATTATTTTACGAAAGATGGTTATCTTCTTGGAGAAATTTACAAAGAAACAGATTCTGGAATTAGTAATGGATGGGAGAGTACATTTGAAATAGACTCAAAAGTATTTGTAATTTCAAGTAATTACCAACGCAGTTTAAATTGGTTCAATTTTCTTATAGTGTATTGGTTGCCTTTATTGCTTGCATTTAGTTATTTTATTGTGTGGAAAAATTATATTGAATTTCGGCCCAAAAATATAATGTTACATAGAAAAAAATATATTCTACAATATGGAATCGATTTTGGATTAGAAAAGATTAATTTTATGACATTGTATGCTGATTTACTTCCAATTTTTATTTGGCGTACGTTTGCACAAAATGGAAAAGTACTCTCTTTTTCTGAAAATGATGAAATTCTTGGAATGGCATTAATTGATCCAAAAGATAAAATTGCCACTCTTTTTGGAAAAGGTCAAAAATATATGATACAAAATGCGGATATCAAATATTTTTTTTCAGGAAATTCAAGAATAAAACGCTATTTTAGAATTGAGAAATATGATATATTGAAAATTCAAGATCTTCCCTCGAAATCGTTCGATTATGATGCTTTCTTAGTAAAACCACTTTCTGAAATCTATTTCCCTGCTGTGGTAGATTTAATTACAAATGAAGATTTTGGAAAATTTCATCCAAATCTTCTGAATTGGGTACATTATGCCATGTATAATGAAATCGCTTATGTTGCTATTGGAAAAAAAACCGAAAAATGGATCAAAGATATATTAAACTCACTAGAAGAAAAAAATTTCCCCCCTCCTGAAGCTGTAGGAGAAGATGTCATCATGGGGGTGGGTTTTGCAGCACATGGTACAAAAACAGGGTGGTTATATGGATTATATGTTCATCCTGCTTTTCGAAATCATGGTATAGGAAGAACTCTAGCCTTAGCCCGATTATCTGCAATGAAAGAGATAGGAATTCAAGATGCAATTACAGAAATTGCACAATGGAATGGTCCAGCAAAAAGAATTTACGAGAAGTTTGGTGCACAAGCTATTGGAAAAATATACCTTTATGGGAAAACTAGCACAAACGTCCGAATTAGAAGGCATTGAACCTATTGTTCCAAATGAAAATTAGAATATCTAAGAAACTAAAAAATAAGGAAGAACTGTAAAAAATGCATAAAATTCGATTGAAATCCCTAAAAATACCAAAAAAATCTCCAATGCAAACACGATTTAATCAATATCAAGATTATTTGATTTCTGAAACGGATTTTCAACTGAATACATACAAAGTATCAAAGGAAAATCGGTTTATCAATCCCAATTTTAAAAATTTTAGTCATTGGATAGAATGTTACATTAGTGAAGGCATGAATCAACTGATATCATTAACACAAAAAGAAATGAATCTCCAATCACAAATCCAATTACAAAACCAATCACAAATAACTTGTAAAGTGATAAAGGATGAAAATCGAAATGCAATAATACCTACTCATTCCGTTGATATTGAAGGGCGGCGGTATTTTTTATCGATCAAAGGATGTGGCGCCTATGAAGACATGTTCTTTGGGGGTCCTCTAAATTTAAATAGTTTGCAAGCAGCTTGTCGTGATCAAAATCTAGCACCTTATTTAACAAAGTTAACAAATTTTCAAGGAATAATTATGTCCGAAAATTGGATGGGTGAAAGTCCTTATGGTGCACAAGGAGAACAAAATGGATATGATGAACTTGAGATCTCTAAATTAGCAAAACCTGTAAGTATTCTTGGTGCTTATATTTGCCCATTGATTGGGCTTATTCGAATTCCAAAAGAAATTGAAGTAATTGCGCGGAAATTTTTCTGGTACCGTACCTATCTCAAACCTTTTTATCAATCAATCAGATTAGTTCCTTCACGTATTCGCTTATATTTCGAATCAACTGAAGTAATTAAGCATCCAGATAATATCTTTACATTACTTGGGTTAAATTCAAGTGAAGACATAAGAGATTTTGAATTGAACTTTATTCGGAGCGGGATAGCCCTTCTTTCTTTATTCACACGTTCAGCAATCATCGAAAATGAATCATCCAAGATTCGAGGCTTAGTGTATCAAGATGTATGGTTGGATAAAGATGCAATCTTAGGTTTGGATGGAGTTATTCATTTTGCTGATTTAGAAGGATTAATTTTCCGTTCTGTGTCCTGTGATAATTATCCTCAATTACAACGAAAAGAGTGGCAAAAATTAGCGTTTGAATTTCTTTATGGTTTAAATAATTTAGATAGAGCGCGTAGAGATTTTGAAAAACTAAGTTTAGATTTCTCATTACAAAGGCAAGAGTTGGCAATACTGATTCAAGAGGCATTGGAACCAGATATAATAACCTCAACTTCGATTCATAATAATACACTTTACATAAAGATTAACCGGGAAATGTTTCCATCAATAGAAATCCCTTTTTTGGAAAATATTTGTTCATAACAAAAAAAAACGAAAAATAAAATAACTGGAGAATGAAAAAAATGATAGAATATCTTTCCTCTCAGCGAGGACTTGAAATCCTCGAAGCTTTGAAGTCGCATGAATTAATAGAAATAAACCAAGATGAATTGTTAAGTCTACAAGAAATGGGAATGATTCATTCTAAATCAATTGTAGATTCTGATAGCGTCCTTCAGGCAAATATAGAATTAATAAAAAGGCAGTATTCTGAAATTATTCACTCATATACAGAATTAAAACATAAATACATTCGAATTGCTAGTATGATTGATAATGTATCCTATATTCAAGAATTTTTATTTCATTTTAGATTGGGAAAAAAGTCGAAATTACTTCGAGAATTATTCTTTCTCAAACAGCGAATAGAAAGCGAAGAAGAACAACTTATCAAAACAAAGAATCATATGTTAAACTTAATTTCTGAGCGCGATGGATATAATTCTTCCTTAATTTATCAAAATAATGGATATCATATTACTCCTAAGGGTATTACACTAATCCGAGAAATTAAGCATAGACCTCGACTAAGAAATTATAGTTTTCATCAATTTAAAGAATATTTGGAGAAAATCGATAAACATTTTCAAAATCAAATTAGTGAAGTTCAAAAACATATCACAAATAGGAAATTCTCACCAGTGTTTCTCCCACATCTTGCGAATCTGCATCAATTACACTTAATTCATAAATTTGATAGATATTCAATCAATTATAATCCATATGTAGATAAAATACTCCCTGAAGAGAAAATAATTGAAGTAATGGTTCAAGAAAGTTATACAGAACCATTTTCTTTTAGTTCTAGTGTATTTTCAAGAAGATTATCTTATTCAATAAAGAAAATTATTTTTGGATCAAAAAAGCCACCAATAGAATTAGATAAAGCAGTAAATCTAATTTCTTCAATTTTAATTAGATGGGCATATTTTAATTCAAAAGATGGAAGTATTCAAATATCACAAATATTAGATCATCCATTTATAGTTAAGTTCCTTGATAATTTGATATTAATCAAAAAAGCAGTTAATCGGATTAAATATGATGATGATATAAATTCTCCTTATTATGGACTTAATTTTGGAAAATATACATCACCTTACAAAAGAATGGCTTTTATTTTACTTGCTTTAGCCAAAAATCCAATTAAATTTAATTATTTTCTTCCCCGAGTAAATCATGGAATTCAAGGAGCAAAGTTTTTTGCAGCGTCACTAACATTATTACCATGGTCTGAAGAAGAAACTTGGTTGCTTTTAAAACGAGCAGAAACACATGTTTTAATGGCACAAAGCGTACAGTTTATACCAGAACTGCTGGAATATAGTATAATTCTAAATTTTAATCTTGATTTGTTATTATCACTTGAAGGATTAAAAGAAAACGAATATGAATACTGGAAATGTGTTATAATTCCCATCATTACCACTATTGATATATTTTCTTTGAGTGAAGAAATATCTGATTATGTAAGTAAAAGACCATTATCGTATATTACTAATCCTCGACCTTATTACTATTATTATGGATACTATCCACGCAGATTTTGGTATACGAGTTATTATAGACGTCATTATCATTATTATCGAAGATATCGTCGACAATATCCAAACATCCATACACAACCAACTCATCGTACTTCTATTGGCCGAAGTTCTTATTCACATCGGTTATATGGGGGAACAAGAGGAGGCCGCCGACCTGGTTCATTTGGCAGCGGAACCAGGGGAGTATCAAGGAGGGGATCGCGTTATTCTTCTCTACACCATCATACCATTGGATAAAATACTAAAATAATCCTAAAAATGGTAATTTTTTTTCTTTTCTTATTTTTCCGCATTTAAGCTTTCTTTCGCATTTCTGTAACATATTTTTCTAATAATCGCAAGAGTTCATCAACGTGTTCGATAGTTGTCCATCGCCCAAGACTGAAACGTAATGAGGCAGCAGCTTCATCTGAATTCAATCCAATACCCAATAACACCCGAGAAGGTTTAGTTTCTCCAGCATGGCATGCTGCACCAACAGAACAAGCAATTCCTGCAGCATCCAATTTAATCATTAAATCATAAGCATAAATATTTTGAAAGCAAATATTCACATTATGGGGTAACCTATTTGTTCTTGAACCATTTAACTTAGTTTCAGGTATTTCTTGCAATATGTGGTCAATTAAATAGTCTCTTAATTTAACCAAGCGAGAATATTCGAGATCAAAATCTTTTTCCGCCAATTCAATAGCTTTAGCCATTCCAACCAATCCAGGAACGTTTTCTGTGGCTGGACGCATATTAAATTCTTGAGATCCCCCATACATTAATGGACGAAGATATTTTGAGGCAGATGAAGCATTTTTCTCCATTTCATCATCGTTCTTTACATATAGAAATCCAATTCCTTTTGGACCATAAAATTTATGAGCACTTACTGAAAGTAAATCAATATTTTCGCGTTGTACATCAATTTTTACTTTTGCAAATGCTTGAACCGCATCAGTATGGAGCATAATTCCCGATTTTCTAGCAACTTGACCAATTTCTATAATCGGATTAATTGTTCCAATTTCGTTATTTGCATACATAATTGATATTAAAGCAGTATGTTCTTGTATTGCTTCTTGAACTTGCTTAGCTGAAACAGCACCTTCTTCATCTACAGGTAAGTATGTTACCTCAAAACCTTGTTTTTGCAGGAATTTTGCTGTTTCAAATACAGCAGGATGTTCTATTGATGAGATAATTAAATGCGGAATTGAATTCGGATGTTCTTCTTTATATTTAAATAGCCTACCTTGAAGTGCTAAGTTATCAGCTTCAGATCCCCCACTTGTGAAAATAATTTCTTCAGGTTTACTTTTTAGAAAGTCAGCACAAGTTTTTCGAGCCCAATGCACTCCTTCAAAAGCTTTTAGCCCAAAGGTATGAGCAGAACCGGCATTTCCGAATTTTTGCAAATAATATTCATCCATTAATTTAACAACTTCAGGATGAACAGGAGTTGTAGCATTATAATCAAAATAAACGCGATTCTTAGCATTCATATTCATGATAAATAATAAAGAGGTGATGAGTATTCAAAGCTACGATTATTATATGAAAGAACGAGAATCGATAATAAGGAAATTATTTTTAATCAGAAGTTCGATTATGTAAAATGATTTTCTTTTTTACTACTTTCTTTTTCTTTTCAATTATTTCTTCTTTTGTTCCTTTCATTTTTTCTTCTATTATTTCTTCGTTGTTTTTCTTTGAATTATCTTCAACCTTCTTATTTTTCCTTTTAGAATCAAGATCATTAAAGTAATTTAGTATATCCAACCCAATTTTTTTACCTACAACTGAAGATAATTCTTCAAGAGATGCTTTTCGAATTTCTCGAACACTTCCAAAAAAGGTAAGAAGTTTTCTCTTACGAGCTGGACCAATACCTGGAATATTATCCAATTCTGATTTTGATTGTCGCTTTTGTCTCAATTTTTGATGATATTTGTTTGCAAATCGATGAGACTCATCACGTAAATGCTGAATAATATGAAGGGCAGGTGATTCTTTTGGAAGGGTAATAATGTGGTTTGATTCTGGAAGAATGATTTTTGGAGGAGTAAATTTCTCACTTCGACCTTCAGGTTTAACTAAACCTATATGAGGGATATGCTCGATTTTAAGGCATTTAAACAATTGATGGGTCATATTTAATTGCCCCTTTCCTCCATCAACAACAACTAAATCAGGAAAATCATCTTCTTTTAGTGCTCTTCTATATCTTCTTCCCATTATCTCTCGCATTGCGGCGATATCATCAGGTTTTTTAACAGATCTGACCCTATAATGCCGATAATGAGATTTACTCGGTTTTCCTTCAATAAAACAAACCATAGAACCTGTATAATCTGAACCCTGAATATGAGCCATGTCGAAACCTTCAATAATCATTGGAGGATCTTCAAGATTGAGTAATTTTTGTAATTCAATTAATCCTTGCTGAATTCTATTTTGATCTTCTTGTTTTTGTCGTTGAGATGTTAAATATTCATCATATTCATCTTTTTGGCGTATTAATAATTCAATATTTTTTGATGCAATTCGAAATAGACCAGCAGTTTTATCTTCTTCTATTGGTTGTCTAAACAAAATCGATTTTTTCTGACTTTCAGCATGTTTCTGAATACTTAAAGTAATGGCAGAGGGAAGAGATTCTTTAAGAATTATTTCATCTGGAAAGGGAATATTGTTTCGTAAATAATGTTGTTGTATAAATTCACTCAAATATTTTTCTTTCGAGGTTAATTTATTTTCAATACTGACAATATATGGTGTTTTACTAATCAATTTTCCTTGACGAACATGAATGATAATCATTCCTGCTCTATTTTTGGAGATATTTCCAGCAACAATATCCAAATCTTTCAATTGAATGTGAGAATTAGACAAATCATGAGAAATTGGAGCATGTATTCTCTCATTTATTGGATCATTTGATGAATTATTGTTAACAGATGGTAAATCATCTTTGTTCCAGCTATATGTGAATACAGATTGATTTACAGTAAACATTTCCAAAGCTTGAAGTTGATCTCTAAGTTTTGCTGCTTCTTCATATTGTAGAACATTAGATGCGGCTTCCATTCGATTTTGAAGGATATTTGCTACAAAATCAACATCACCATTCAGCAGTTTTTCGACATTACTAATGTTTTCTGCATAAGATTTTTCTGAAATATTTCCTACACAAGGTGCAGGACATAATTTTAATTGAAAATTCACACATGGGCGAGATTTTGCATCTGGCTTAACGCTACGTTTACAAGTACAATAGGGAAAAATTTTCCTAATATAACGCAAAAGACGTTTCAAGTCCCCACTATCAACAAAGGGCCCAATATATTTATGATTTAGACCAAATCTTACAGGATTCCTAATTATTTTTATCCGTGGAAATGGTTCATTCGAAATTTGAACCCAAGGAAATGATTTATCATCCTTTAAGCTAACATTAAATTCAGGTTGATGTTTTTTAATTAATTCATTTTCAAGTAAGATCGCTTCCATTTCGTTTTCAACGATAAAAACATCCACATCAGAGATTTTACTTACTAGTCTTTGGATTTTCTGGGCATAAAATCGATCTTCAGAAGGATTTCGGGGATTCCAATATGAATTAACCCGTTTCTTTAGGGATTTTGCCTTTCCGATATATAATATTTTCCCTTTTAGATCTTTGAATAAATAACATCCCGCTTTATCTGGAAGATTCTTGCGTTTAAATTCTAAGGGAGATAGCGTAGTTAAAGGAGAAAAGGCGGGTGTATCCATAAAAATCACTTAAGATGGAATATAGATGAAATTACATATAAAAAAGTATTACCATCAATTAATTTTTAAGGTTATCAAAATAAGAAGCAATATCAGAAATTTAAGTATCTTGCAAAAATATCAAAGTTGAAAATTCATTTGAATAAAAAGATATGTGTTTGTTTTAAAAATATCAAATATATATTTTTAAAATCTTATAAAAATTGAGACTTGATCTTCAGAATATGTTAAATCTTTTATTTTGGAATTTATACTATCTATTTAAATTACCAATAATGCAATATTTTTAAATTAAAACAAAAAAAAGCAACTGATAATAATGTATTTTGCATATATTGATGAATCTGGAAAACCAGATATAAATCATCCTCAAAATGAATTTGTACTTTCTGCATTTATAATCCATGAACAAAATTGGTTTAATGTTCAAGAATCATGTAATAATCTTAAATATAAAATATGGAATATGCTTGGCAATAATGATGATCCAGCATCTGATTTTGAAGTTCATATAAAGGAGATAAATAACAATTCTAAGCATTATAAAGGGATTTCACTTCAGAAAAAAGCAAAAATTTTAAAGAAAATTTATGATACCATTTCAACCCTTGATGCAATTATAATATCCACGGTTATTCTGAAAGATCAGATAAATCCTAATCTTGATATTAATGAAATATGTTTCAAATTACTAATTGAAAAACTTCAAAATTTCATGGAAAGAATGGTACCAGATTCAAATGAATATTTACTTCTGGTTCTTGATACAGTGTCTCCAAAATTCGATAGTATTCAAAGAAAATTAGTTGAAAAATTTATCCAATATGGTGTTAAACGCCGAAAATTAAAACAAATTTCATCTATCATTGAAACACCCTTTTTTGTGTCTTCAGGTGTTCATAATGGTGTACAATTTTTAGATGCTACTGCTTTTCTTGTCAGAAGATATATTCACAAATATATAACTGAGAAATCCTCATCATATTGGGATAAAAATATAGATAATTTCTTTAAAAAAATTGCCAATTTATTTTATCGTGATGAAAACAATAGAGTATGCGAAAATGGTTTGAAAATTTATCCAATGAACTATGAATATCATAAAACATTATGGAAAGTCTTTGATCACTAAAATTCGGGAAAAATGTGAGGTGAGTTGCTATAAGGCGACATCCCTCACGTGATTGCAAATTTGCGATCACAATTACTATTAAAACATTTTTAATATTTAAATCTGCTTTTAATACATAAATATTATGTAATTTCGCTTCTGTAATCATATAGATTAAATACAATAAAGAAATTTGTTAAAAACAAAGAAAAAATTACATTTTTAAGAAAATCAAATCCAAAAAATTAGGAAATGAAATAACTAAAAGCATATCATGGATTAGGATATTCACCATTAAGAATGAACTACAAGAGAAATTTTTCCCCCCATCCAAAGCAACACTATTGCAAAAATTCTGGAAATTTATTGAATGAAATTACATCATACTGTGGAAAATGTGGATCATTAAATGAATAAATAAATAGATTTTTTGCTTTTTTTTCACAATTCAATATTTAAAAATTGAAAAGATGCAAAAAGAGAGATATTTGTAAAAAAAAAAATGAATTTTCATTCTTATACTGTTTTTTTTTTGGATTCTATTTATTGTTTTTTCCAAAAGGAGTTTCGGGAACTTTATATTCCCATTTTAACATTCCTTCTGTAAATTCTTTTTGAAGAGGATTTTCTCCCTTATTTCTTGGAAGATAGACCCCAGTCCCTCCAAATTGACCAGAATTGACATATAGTATGGGAATCTTGATTTCATCAGCCAAAGAATTCAAAAATTCATTTTCAGCATTATTCCAATACCCATTATTCAGAAACACAACAAAATTGAGATGTTTTTGTTCAGCAATAAAGGGTAAAAATTGAGAGTGCTCTTTAATATCTTGTCCAATTAAAATTAAAAATCTTCCAAATGGAGAATTGATTATTCTTAATATAGGAGGGCTTGTGGTATTAATATTCTCTCGCCATTCATCAAGATGTCGCTCAGTAGGAGGCAGAATTGTCGGAACATTCTTCTCTTGGTAAACCATATCATCTGCTAATGGTGAAATTACAAATGCACGGTTAAGAAATTTACCCTCACTTTTTGAGGCGATTGTTTCAGAACCAGTAATAATAAAGATATTGAATCTATCAGCAAATTGCTGTAATTTAGCTAAATAACTTTCAGGCATTGAAGTTTCTGGAAAAATTATGAGGTGATTTCCTTCATAAATTGCATCATCTAAATAACCAATTACTTTTGGTTTTGAACGCATTTGAATAGATTCTTTAGTAAACTGTAAAATACGATTACGACGAAATAGTTCATAATTATAATAACGTTTAATATGTCGTTCCCAAATAGTTCGATTATCTTCGATCATACTTTGCCGAGGAGATCCTTTTAGATATTGGATTAAAGCAATATTCACTGTCTTTCCAGCAAACATGGTTAAATCTGTGTCTAGGGTTACTTCATCTAAAATGAAATTGCGTTTACTTTCTTGAGTCATTTTCAAACGGCGCTGTATTATTTCATCATCTTCTTCACGAAACTTTGGCTCTAGATCTGTTGTTGTGGGAGTAACAATTAAATCTTCAATAGAATGTAAAGTGAATTCTTGATCTTCATCCATTCTTAATTCTAAGGGTTCAATTTGTAAAATAATATTACCAATAGATTGAATTTCATCCTTTAGTAATTCTATTTCATGTAAAGCAGCATCCAGGGTTAAACCTCTTTTATTAATCTGTATAAATTTTTCATTTAAGCGGTTTTGTGGTTCAGTTAATAAAGGACGGAGATCTTCTGGAAGCTTTTTCTCGAGAAGAAGAATCTTTAATCCTAAATCTTGAAAGTGTTGAATAAATTGCCCTTTATTTTTACTTTTAAAAACTTGATTGTAAACTTCTAGAACCTGCCAATAACCTTTTGAAATAAAACTTTGATTTCCAAGCATTCTTGCTGCATTATCTAGATGTTCATAGATCTCATCAAATTCCAATTTTGAAGTTGAATAATTCTTTTTCGAAATTCGTTCGAGAATAATACAACCTTTACTCGATGCAATATAAAATGGTTGTCTAAATTCCCAAGTGAGGGATTCTTTGCTGGCTTTCATGAAATATTGGCTGGCTTTAGAGTATCTTTGTTCACTTAAGGCTATTTTTGCCAAACTCTCAGCAGCAGCTGCTCTAACACTTAATTCATTATGATTTAAAAGTTTAGTCAGTGGTCGAATTGCAGGATTAAGAAAGTGAAATGGAACTGCAGATTCATTATTACCTTCAATTTTTCCAAGAGCTCTGGTAGCTGCAATTAAAATCTCAGGGTTCTTTTCCTTCTTAATAAGTGATATTATAGGTTTTGAAGCTACTTTATCTTGTAAAACCCCTAATGCATTACAAGCTTCTTCTCTAACTTGATAACTCTCATCACTTAACAATTCAATTAAAGGCTCAACAGCTGTGGGATCACCTAGTTTTCCTAAAGCATTTGCAGCAGTTTCCCTAATTTCAGGGCTTGGATCATGAAGTCGATCAATAAACTGTCTTACAGTAGCTGGATCTTTAATATCACTCAATGCAGATGCACATGCACGGCGAACATAACTATCTTCGTCGTTTAGAACATTTAAAAGGGGTTCTATTATTTCAGGACTTTTAGTTTGCCCTAAAGACAGAACTGCATACTGTCGAAAGCGAGGATTATCTGATTGAAGCAATTTGACAAGTGGTTGAATTATTCGTTTATCTTTTTGACCTAATGGTCCTAAAGTAAGAATTGCCATCTGTTTTACTGCATCATCTGTTTCTGTATCAATTAATTCAATAATTGGCTCAACTGATCTTGGATCTCCTAAATTTGATAATGCAACAAGAGAATTAACCCTAACTTGTGAATTTTCATCTTCAAGACACTCTATTAGTGGAAATAAACTATTTTTATCTTCAATTAATCCCAAAGCTAAAACTGCAGCTGCCCGAATTTCCTCATGAGGATCAGAAAGAATTTTTATTAAGGGTTTAACTGCTGATGCTGCTCTAAATTCTGAAAGAGTTTTTATTGCAGCAAGTTGGACATTAAGATCTTCATCATTAATTGCGTTTATTATGGGATTTACTATTTTATCTGCAGCTGGTTGAACACTTAGCGATAAAATGGCAGCTTCTCGAACTTTTGGGTTTTCATCTAGCAAAAGTCTCAGAAGCGGGTCAATGATGGATTCATCATCATATATCATCCCCAACCTTTTAATTGCAAGTAATTTTAATTCATTATCATCGCTTTGAAGCTGTTGTAATAAAGAAGATACCTGTTGGCTCATTGTTCTTGTTATCCATCCCGTCAAAATTCACATTTCATTCGATTATGTCACTTTATTAGCTAATATTTGGTTTAAAGGTTTCTTCTGTGCCATGCAAAAATAACATTTTTATGAAAAATAAAAAAAATTGAAAAAATTAAGTAAAATGTAAAATTAATGCAAATATGGGTATTTTTAAGGATATTAAAAGAAAATCAAAAACTCCTACTATAAGACTTTGCCCGAATTGCGAGCAACCGACTCTTGCAAGAACTGCCGTTGGACAATTCACAAATGTTGATTACTTTTCTTGTAGTAATTGCAATTATCAAGGATCTTTCTATATTGAAATTGAATTACCTCAAAAGAAAAAAGATGAAAATCAAAATTTAAAGTCAGAATAAATTAAAAAAGATTAAATTATTCTTCTTTCTGACAAAAACAATCTGGGTTTTTTCTAAATGGAATAGAACTAAATTCTCCTGCATCTAAACTAATCATCATTAAACGATCAGTTATTAGCTCTCCCATATTTAATAGCCCTTTTATAACTTCACTTGCTTCTAAAGAGCCAACAACCCCACAAGTAGGAGCCATTACAGGAATAGGTTTAGAATCTATTTTTTCAGGAGGATTACCGAACAAGCACCGATAGCAAGCAGTTTTCTTAGGAACAACTGAAAGAAGTTGACCTTCGAATCCTTGAATACCAGCAATGGTGAATGGAATATTAAATCTAATCCCCAAATCGTTTACTAAGAATTTTGTTTGAAAATTATCAGAAGCATCAACAATATAATCTACATGTTCTTTCTCAAAAATTGCGATTGCAGATTCTTCATCAAACCATTTTTCAATTATTTGTATTGATACAAAAGGATTCAAAGATTCTAAATTTTTTTTTCCAATTTCCCCTTTTGATTGATTTACTTCTTCTGTGCGATATAATATTTGCCTTCCTAAATTTGATAAAGAAAGTTCATCTTTCTCGAAAATTATTAACTTTCCAATACCTGAAGCAGTTAAATATAAAGCAAGTGGTGAACCTAAGCCACCAAGCCCAACTTGTACAACAGTTTTAGACGCAAGTAATTCTTGTTTTTCCTTTCCAATTACCAAAATTTGGCGTTGGTATCGCTCAAATAGTTCAGAAGATATCATAATATTTCTATATTTTTGAAGCAATATATAAATTCTTGAAATTAATTGAAAAACACAAAATTTTTTCCCGAATCCATACTATTTAAAATAATGGCTGAGAATCCCAAGGAATTGCATAAATTTCAAGAAAAGGAAAGTGAAGATGTTGAAGATATTTCAGAAGAAATAGAAATAATTACAACTCAATATTCACCCAAACTATTAAAGAAAACTTTTGAGGTTTTACAATCTTATAAACTATGTCACGAATGTTTAGGGCGCCAATTTTCTTATTTAGCTACAGCAACGGATAATAACACTCGAGCACAAGCAATTTTCTTAACATTGACCATGGAAGCACATGCAGCACTAAAATCAGAATCAATAGAACATCAAACATTATTATTTGAGAAAAGACCAATTGAACTACTTGAATTAATTGCTGTCCAAAGTCATTTTTTCCCAGCTTACAAAGTTTTAGCAGATTACTTCGCCAAATATAATAATCAAGAGAAATTAAGAATATTAAAAGAAAAATGGAATAATCATGTATGTGATTTTTGCCAGAATTTATTAACACAAGAAAAAATTGAAAAAATCTGTAAAGAAATCGAACAAGAAGTGTATGATTATGATTTTGATAATTTTCTAATTGGCACATATCTAAATCCTCTGATAACCAATAAGGAAGAAGATATACGGGCTCGATTTCATTTTATTAGCGGTGAATCCTTTAAAGCTAATCTTAATCGGCTAGTTGGAAAAAAAATGCAGGAGATTTTTCATAAACCGACCCAATTTAATCGTCCTGATCTTCAAATTATGATTGATCTTAGAGAATCCTTAGATCCAACATATGAATTACAGCCAAAACCTTTGTATTTAGAAAGTAAGTATAAGAAATTTGTTAGAAATCTTCCACAAACACATTGGCACTGCCCTGATTGTCGAGGAAGAGGAATTGACCGTAAAACCAAAGAAATATGCCCGACATGTCACGGTTCAGGAGATATGTATGCATCATCAATTGAAGATTTAATTGCAAGTGTAATTCTTCCTTATGCACGAGGTGAAAAAGCATTATTACATGGCGCAGGTAGAGAAGACATAGATGCTCGCTGTTTAGGCAAAGGGCGCCCTTTTATCATGGAAATAAAAGCACCTCAAAAAAGAATTCTTCCTTTGGATGAAATTCAAAAGAAAATTAATAATCAATTCTCTTCTCAGATTTATGTGGAACCTTTTACAATCTCATCGAAAAAACAAATTATTGAATACAAATCAGATTCAGAATTTTCTCAAAAAGCTTATCACGCATTGATTTTCTTGGAACAACCCATCGATAAGAAATTGTTTGATGAAAAAATGAATGAAATTCAAGAAATTATCCTAAATGAACCAATTCATCAACGAACTCCCCTTCGAGTTGTTCATCGAAGAGCAGATAAAACTCGAACTAAAAAAATATTTGAAATATCTGGAAAATGGATTGATTCCCGCCATATTTTTCTAAAAATTCGAGCACAAGGGGGAACATATATAAAAGAATTAATCTCAAGTGACAATGGTAGAACGGTTCCTTCAATTGCTCAAGTATTTAAGATCCCCATGACTTGTGTAGAACTTGATATTGTAAATGTTGATACCAAAAATGATGAATCTATTCGATAAAAAAATGGAAATTCCAAATTCGAGTTTTCAAAAAAGTTGAAAATACTTATGAATTCCCTTTCTTTCCTTGTCATTTTCATTTCAATTCTTGCAGGAATAATCTTCATATTAATTGAACATCACCATCATTATTTTCGACTTCATGATTCATTTCTGGCAAGTATTTCTATATCTTACTTTTTTTTAGTAGTTCTTCCTGAAATATCTAATGGAATTCCCGAATATCCACTTCATTTAAAAAATTTTGAATTTCTTTTTATTTTAGTTGGTTTTATTACTGAGCATCTTTCTGAAAAATATATTTTACAAACCGTTGAGAAGAAATCTCAAGATAAAATGAGAAATCTATTGAAAACGGAGGAAAATTTGAAAATAGTTTCCAATAATATCGAAATATCAATATCAAATGAAGCGATTAATGAACATCACGATGAAGATTATATTAAAGAATTAGCATTAACTGCATTAGGATTGAAAAAACAAGAAAATGCACTTATTAAAGAAATTTTAGTTGAAAAGGAACGTATAACAAAACATATTAATAAGAATTTAGATGAATTACGCTGGATCACCCAATTTATTCATCATTTTCTAATTGGATTATTGCTATTTTTCCTTTTACAGATTAATCTTATTTCAGGATTTTTGTTTTTCTTTTTTGCTAGTTTTATGGCATTAATCACAAAACGCACAAAAAAGATGCAAGTTTTTTCAGATTTGGATATTGAAATAGAATGGCATGAGATCTCCAAAAAATGGCGCTTTTTCCTCTCAAGTGCTACACTTATTGGAATATTTTGCTCGATTTTGCTAAATTTATTCTTAATGATCAATTTAGAAACAATTTTTCTATTTTATTCGTTTGTAAGTGGCTTTATTTTATATAAAATTATCCGCAAGGAATTACCAGAAAAAGAAAAAGGAAAACCACTCTTGTTTTTGGCAGGATTTGTTATTTTTGCTCTCTTTGTGCTTGTATTTAACTATATCGAGCATAAGCTGTTATAAAAGAATAAAATTGTATTGTATAGAGTATATTCTTTTTGTTAACATTTTTATGGGAAATAAAGGTAAAAAAAATTTATTCACCTTTACTACACAATTGGATCTATCTGTAAATTGATTGAATTATTTGTAACTTCTATATTCTTCATTTTGTAGCTTTTAGGATCAATATATTTCTTCAAAAGAAATTTAATAAATATAGAGAAATTACGTCCTAAATTATGAGTTCCAGAAAAATAGCATGTTAATTCTTTCCACTCAAAATGTATCTCTGTGAACCAATTCATACCGTGAGCGGAAAAAACTTGTGAACTTAAATGGTTTAAAAGAAAAGATAACCAATCTTTTTTAAAATTTATTTGGTTTTCCTGCTCAGGATCTAATTTGAACTTATCTTTCCAAAATTCTCCAAAAATTAACGCATTTCTATAAGATAATTCTGCTAATTCATCCAATTCTGTCTCGTTCAAATTCTCAATGGCAAGTTTAAAAATGTTTTGACTAATAATCATTTTTGGATTCCGAACAGATGATTGTTCTTCAAATAGATTTAAATAATTATGAATCGCATTTCGTGTTAATTGGGATTTTGAAATATTGTATTTTTGACTGAAATCTTCAATTTGATTGATGGTTTCTGAATCAAAACGTACACCTATTATCCGTTCCTTATTTTTTTTTTCTATATCGTTCAATTTTTTCAAATTCCTTTGCTATGATTAAGTGCGAATAAGTTTTTAGTTACCCATTTTTTTTTTTTAATTTAAGTGATTCGAAATGTTAAATATTTCTTAAAGTAAAGAAATGTATTAAAATATTAAAGTAAGTATTTTAAATTTAAATATTTTTCTGAATTTTTGCAATACAACATTTAAAAATCGTGTTAACCAAGATTTCTATCATGGAGTTAAAAAATCTTCTTTTTACATATGAAAATTATATTGCAGTGATTAAATTTAATCGCCCAAATGTATTAAACGCAATTAATATTCAAACTATGCATGAATTAGGAGAAGTAATTGATGCATGTGCAGCGAATCCAGAAATCAGAGTGATTATTATCACAGGGGAAGGAAAGGCTTTTGCCGCGGGTGCAGACATTTCTGAACTTCAAAAATTTGGTCCAGAAAAAGCTAGAGAACTTTCAAAATATGGAATTGAAGTATATCGAAAAATAGAACTTCTTAATAAGGTAGTTATTGCCGCTGTGAATGGATTTGCTCTTGGTGGAGGTTGTGAACTTGCAATGGCTTGTGATATACGAATAGCAAGCGAAAAGGCAAAATTTGGTCAACCAGAAACAAAACTGGGAATAATTCCTGGATATGGAGGCACTCAAAGGTTAACACGGTTAATCGGTAGAGGAAGATCGAAACTATTAACTTTTACAGGAGATATGATTGATGCAAAAACGGCTGAGCGATATGGTTTGGTGGATGAAGTCGTTGCTCCAGAAAAGTTACTTGAAAAAGCAAAAGAACTTGCAAAAAAGATTGCTGATCTTTCCCCAATTTCAATTCGATGTGCAAAGAATGCAATTAATACAGGTATTGAAAGTGGAATTGAAGCGGGTTTGGCTCTTGAAAATGAGCTTTTTGCATATTGTTTTGGCACTGATGATGCAAAAGAAGGAATCCAAGCTTTTCTGGAGAAACGAAAGCCAACTTTCACTGGAAAATAGGATCTTTAAAAATACAGATTATCTTAACTTTTTTTTGTTCCTTTACAATAATTAATTTTTAAAATCAGAATTTTTAAGGAATCTGGAAGATTATTATCGCTTATATGCCGCAATGTAAATTCTTTCGCGAGTGCAGATCAAATGCAGTAATTCAGATTCCTCATACTAAAATGGCTCTATGTAAAGATCATTTTCTCCGCTATATCGAAAACCGAGTTAAAAGAAATATTGAAGATAACCATTTAATTGATTTTCAAAATCCAAAAGAAAAAATATTAGTTGCAATTAGTGGAGGAAAGGATTCACAAACCCTTTTGACTGTTTTGAATAAAGCTTTAAAAAATAGAGTCCCTCTTGAAGCATTATATATTGAAGTTGGAATCACCCCACGAAATTATTCTTACGATTCTGCAAATATTGCGCGAAGTTTATGTGAAAAATTAAAAATTCCTTTTCATATTCTTAGCGTGAAAGAACATTTAGGATTTACCATTGACGACATTCATCATTTAGGAAATTACATAAAAAATGGAAAATATAACCGCAAAAAGAATAATTATCGAGGAGAATGTTCATACTGCGGTTTGTTAAAGCGGTATTATATTAATTATTTCGCGGTAAAGCATAATTTTACAAAAGTTGCCACAGGACATAATTTGACGGATGAAGCTTCACAATTATTATCCAATTTTTTTAGTATTGATATAGAATTAATGAGCCGAGCAGGACCCATTACTTTACGAGATGTTGAAGGACTTATTCCACGAATTAAACCATTGTATTATATTTATGAGACAGAACTAATTATGTATGCTTATTTCGCCAAGGTTGAGCATCTTCCTACAGAATGTGAATATGCTACCGATTCTCCTGTTATCAGTGTTAAGAAATCTCTCGAAAAAATAGAGAGTTTTCGTAGGGGTTCTATGATGAATATGGTAAGAGATTTTCAGAAAAATCTCAAACCAATCTTAGCAGAAACCATAATAGAGGATCATCAAATCGTCAAGAAATGTAGCCAATGTGGGATGACGACATATTTAGATATGTGTTCATTTTGTACTACAACAAATAGATTAAAAGAACAGATGAAGCAATTTCATATATTAGAAGAATAAAATTTTAGAATAAGAATTTGCCATTGATCATCAATTTGTGTTTTTAATTCGATTTCTCCGCATTTTTTAGTAATTGAAATTAACTCTTGCATAAGAATTCGGAATTCGTCAAAAGAGTTCATCCAAGAAAGATTAATTGTTTTTGGGTAACAATCCAAATTCGCTAAATTCTTTCTATATTTTTTTATTGTATTTTGAAGTATATCTAATTTTTCAAAGATAAGTTCATCATTTCGATTTGGTTCATAACTATTTTTAATAATTGATTTCATTTTTTCCAAAATAAGTTCAGAATTTTGATAACCATTAAGATATTGAGGAAGTATTAATTCATCAGCTAAACGAGCAGTTGCAAGATCTGTAATTTCTTCCCATGCATGAGCGTATTTAATAATTGTGGGATAAAGAATTCGATTGATTTCCATTGAAAGTTTCCCGTGAATGATTTTTTTGGGTTTATCCTGTAATTCTGCAGCTATTTTCATTAAGTTCTGATTTTCACAGAAAATTAATCGAGAATAATGAATATAACGATCTGGTTGATTTATACAGGGTAAAATCGATGCACCCGTTCTTAAATATAAGCTCACGCAACTTTGGGGTGTATGTAGAAGATAGGGGTATTTGTCAAAATAAAATGGTACTCGTAGTTGCTTTTTCGTTCCGAAATCAAAATATAAAACAACAATATGATTTTTTCGTAGGTGACGTTCTAGATGATATGATATTTTTGCAAATGAAGTACTGGCATAAAGGTAAACATGATCATAGCCAATTCGGTTTGTATATTGATATGTAATCAAATGGGGTGTATAAATAACGGTGGCAACAGGAATTTTTTGAGGTAATTTCATAATTGCATAGACAGAATGAACCAGTTGTCCAAGGTGAGTCGTTGGAATTATCACTCCTTTTCCCTTTTCCAACTCACGGAATAGTAAATCAAGATTTCTAAATGAAATGAAGTATTTCAAAGACAAGTCGATATTTTTCGGCAGTCCATTCATAAAATCAAAAAATAATTTCCCCATATAAGCGCAGTGTGCAAAATAAAGTTGATGAAGTTTTGATCGTGATTTTATCTTAGGATATAAAACACGAAAAGCAGATACTACCTTATTACGATTATTTTTTGAAAAATAGAGAAAAAGCTGCCCTAATGCACCCGCAATTCCTTCTCTTAGTGGGAGAGGAAAAAGATTAAAAAGAAGATATAATCGTAATCTCATCCACTGTTTTAAAAACCAAAAAACATATCCAAGTGAATCAATCCAACTAGTTCCAGCATGCACGGGAGGTGGATTTTCTTTTTCATGAATAGTATTTCTTTTTATTTCCCGCTCAAATTTCCGATCAGCATAAAAAATATGAGTCATTATTCATCAGGAGAATCTTAATCTCTTTTTATTCTTCATTTTCTTCATCAGTGAAATCTTCTTCTTCAAAATTTTTTTCTTCAAAAATTCTCTTGTCATTATTTTCGTCAGGATCTATTTTTCCATCATTTTCTTTCTCAATTTCTTCTTCTGGAGTTATAGATCCTGTCCAATCTAAATTGCTTAATTCAAAATTTACTCGTTGATCTTCAATTATTTCCAGTTCGCGCTCTTTTTGAAGGTATTTCTGGCGATCTTCTTCATCTAGTAGACTTAATTCCTCCAATTCTTCTTGTCGGCGACGAATTTCTTCAATTTTTTCTTTATCATATATCTCATCTATTCGAAGCTGTCCTGTTCGAATAATTTCAGCATTTTGTAGGATTTTTTCTAATGCTTCTGTAAATTCAGTAATAGATTCGTAAATCGTAGTCATATCGCCCTCAAATTCCAATGGATCATAACCTATTGCAAAATTAAAAACGAATTTTTCAGCTCCAACAACAATGCTAAATTGTTCAGTATGAATCTTATATCTTCCTACATGATATGGGGGTACTTCTTCAACTTCATCTAACGAATCAAGATAATTGGTAATGTGTTTATCAATATATTCATTCAACTGCTTTGATTCAAAAAAACTTCCAATCTCGTAATTTTCAACAAATAGCATTCCAAAAGAGAATTCATATTCCCAACAAAATGATTCGATAGCATCACATAATGTTTCATAGATTGTTTTATTTCCCAATAATGGCTGTGAAAAAGCAGAAATCACCGACATGGGTTTGTAAATAGAAGTATGAAATACAGTTGGTGTGATTTTAGAGTCTTGAATTTTTGGAAGAATAGCTGAAAGAAATCGATCTTCAATTTCTGGAAAAATCACTGGTCCTTCATAATCTGGGTCCACTTTATGGAAAAAGAGAAATATTTGAAAATTATCACTAAATTCTAAGCAATTTTCGAAAATTTGAATAAAATAATCAATACTTTCATCTATTCTTTCTACATCTTGTGTATCAATTACATAATACAGATACTGTATTCCTTGAAAATACATCATGGGATTCTGTAGATAAGAATCTCGATAAATTACTTGCCCGCCAAAGTCCCAGACCAGTAATTCTCTTCCAAAAAAATCAATACTTGTTCTATCTACTCCAGTAGTAGGTAACAACGATGAAAATGCATTAAATTCACTTAATAAGGTTTTTACAATAGATGTTTTTCCAGCATTACTGAGACCAAAGAGTGCAATCTTTGAGGGAAGTTCACGAGGTTTAGGATTCACAACCATAACAATTATCAACTAGGTAGTTTTTAATAATTATTGTATTGAATAATTATCATGTTGAATAATTATTGCATTGAATAATAATTACTGCGAATTCTTAAATATATTCGGGTTGCTAAGCATTAAATTTGACCCATTGAGTTCCCGTGAAACAGCTATTTTTAAAAGGTGATGATTTTTGGAATTATGATCATTAAATGAATGAAAAAAACTCGACAAAAAGATTTTCTTTAAGAGCAGAATACTATCAGAAATATCGCCCAGACTATCCTATTGAGGTAATTCAAGAAATTAAGTCATTCTTTCCAAATAAATCAAGAATAATAGTAGCAGATATTGGATCAGGTACTGGAATTTTTACTAAGCATTTGATTGATGCTAATTTTGAAGTTTATGCAGTTGAACCTAATGATGAAATGCGTATTATTGCAGAAAAATCGTTATGTGTCAATCCAAATTTTCATAATATCAAAGGAACGGCAGAAAGTACAACTCTTCCTGATGAATCCATTGATTTAATAACAGCTGCCCAAGCGCTTCATTGGTTTGATCCTGAATTAACATTGACAGAGTTTCAAAGGATTTTGCAACCTGAAGGAATAATAGCTTTTATATGGAACGAACGAGATTTAACAGCCACACCCTTTATGAAGGAATATGATCAATTTTTAATCGATCTATGCCCAGAATATAAAAATTCACCTCATCTCTACATAGATAAAGAACGCATCTTCAATTTGATTGAAGAGATCTCACTACAAGAATTCCATTACTCTAATACGCAAGAATTTGATGAGAAAGGGTTCATCGGCAGAGTATTATCTTCATCATATACACCATTACCTGGTTCTGCTGAGTATACACCATTTATTGATGCACTTACGCAATTATTTGAAAAATATCAAAAAGAAGGAAAAATCCAAATTCATTATAATACCCACCTTTATTTGGGGCGTGTAATGAGAAAATGGGCTTTTTAATCTTTACTAAAAAAATTTTTTCTTTTATTATTAACATCGATTTTTCTTGAAATTACTGGACTCGATTGCCGCAATTTGTACAGAATTTAGCATTTGAAGAGATTAATTTGTTCCCACAATATGTACAGTATATAGGATTATATTTCTCGTTTACTTGAGTTTTAGGAGTTGTATCTACTCCTATTTGTGGATATTGCACTGTTGCTTGACCAGAACTTAAATGAGATGGAATAGATTGATATAAAAATTGCGTAGGTTGATAACCAACTTTTAAAGTATTTTTCATTTGGTATTTAGGAATGATGTAAATTTCTTTAAATGAATATAGATTGAAACCATCTGCCAATTTCTTTAATCCTATATTGAAAATGATATTTCCAACAACATTCTCTACAAGCATAACACCAATACCCAATTTCATTAAATAACAACCTAAGTCCATTTGTCGTAGAATTTTAGAAGAATAACCATTTTCAACTTGTTCAATTTGTAATAGTATCCATTTTTTAAATGCATTCCAGCTAAGATAATTAACTCTCTTTTCTGCAAGCGAAGAAATTACAAGCATAATCCCCAATACAATAATAATAAGATCAATTCCAAAGATTTCTGGATAATGAGAAATATCATAAAATATTCGATTTAAATCAGCGAAAACATTAATCATGCGGTAATAAGCATCTAATTGCGTGAGTACACGTTTAGCAATCAGAATAAATATAAAAACAAGAAAAGCATAAAGTAGTAATCGAATTTTCTGATACCAGAATGCTTCACTAAATTGCCGATCATTAATTTGCTTTGATGTTTGATTCAATTGTATTATAAAATTAATATTACTAATTAATCGAGGAATTGATAGGAATATAAAGCCAAAAATTAACAAGCTTACAGGAACGCTTGAATAACTACTTCCATCACCAGGATTTATGTTAGTAAACCAAATTAAAATTGGTCCCATGAATATTTTTTGAAGATACGATTTAAAGGCAAAGAGAATTGTAAAAATAATAAATATCCAACGAGTTGTATTTAGTGTTTTAAAGCTTTTCCCAAGTTCTATAAATTTTTCACGAAGTGGTGCGTTTAATTCTCTCTTTAATGGGCTATTAAATTTATCTTTATACATTTTAGGTCAATAATAAAGAGAATTTTTAACTTAAAAAATTAGGTATAGATTTTTAAATTTATTCAAAAAAAGGTGTTCTTCAATCTAAAAATAATTATAAACACATCTTTTATGTATGTTCAGCCATTTTAGAAATTCTTCAAATAAAAAAGAGAACAATTCTTAAAAGCTTTTCACTTAATTTATCATATTATGAGCTTTGATGAAACGATCAATTTGGAATTTCTTGAAAAGTTTGTAAATGCACCTTCTCCAACAGGATCTGAAGAAGCAGCACAAAGATTATACCGTGATTACTTAAAAGATATTGCTGATGAGATTAAAACTGATGTATTAGGTAACGTAGATGCCGTTTTGAATCCTAATGGAAAACCTCGTATTGTTTTAATGGGTCATGTCGACGAAGTAGGTTTACAAGTGCGTTATATATCTGATAAAGGATTCATATATTTTAATCCATTAGGTGGATTGGATGCACATCTATTACCCAGCAAACGTATAACAATTCTAGCAAAATCAGGCAATATTTTCGGAGTAATTGGAAAAAAAGCAATCCATCTCCAAGACCCAGATGAACGTAAAAAGGTTATAAAAATTCAAGACCAATACATTGATGTAGGAGCAAGATCAAGGGAAGAAGTGGAAAAAATGGGTATTCAAATCGGTGATCCTATTATTTTCAATGATTCATTTGCCTACTTGGGTAATAATGGGGATATTGTTAGTCGATGTTTTGATGATAAAATCGGTGCTTTTATCATTGCTGAGGTGTTACGTTATTTAAAACAAGAAAATATTGAAGCATCCATTCATGCTGTTTCCAGTGTTCAAGAAGAAATTGGCACTCGTGGAGCAGTAGTTTCAGCGTTCAGTATTGATCCTGATGTTGGAATTGCTTTTGATGTAACACACACCAGTGATACTCCAGGAATAAAAGAAGCAGATTTAGGAATAAAAAAACTCGGCGGCGGTCCTGTGGTGGTACGTGGTCCTAATATTAACCCAAAACTCTATGAATTATTCGTAAAAACTGCTGAAGAGCTTAAAATACCTCTTCAGCTAAGTGCTGCATCTAGACCGACAGGAACTGATGCCCGTTCAATTCAAATGACCCGAGCAGGAGTTGCGACAGGTTTAATTGGAATTCCTAATAGATACATGCACAGCATGACTGAAATAGTAAATTTGAAAGATGTAGAACAGATTGTGAAATTAACCGTAGCAGTAATTAAGAAAATCACCAAAGACACTTCTTTCATTCCAGAATAAATATTTTATCTACTAGCCTTAAATAATAAAATGGTAATACTTACCTTTTTTTATATCTTTTTTTGTAATTGACAAGTCAGGAAATATAAAAGATGAAATCTTTCACATTACCCTCCGATATCAAAGCAGATGAAAAATTTCTGCAATTATTGGTGAATACTCCTAGTGTTTCTGGATATGAGACCTCTGTTCAGCATATTTTTAAGAATTATCTTGCATCATATGTTGAAAAAATAAACACAGATGTTATGGGAAATGTATTTACAACCTTCAATTCCTCAGGAAGCCCCAAAATTATGTTGGCGGCGCATTGTGATGAAGTTGGTTTACTAATTAAATATATTTCTAAGGATGGATTTCTCTATTTCTATGCAAACGGCTTGGATCCTCATCTATTACCTGGAACATATGTGAAAATCATTACAAATCAAGGGGAAATTTTTGGAGTAATTGGGAAAAAAGCAATTCACCTTCAAGAACCCAATGAACGAAAAAAAGTTGTTCAAATTTCAGATTTATTCATCGATATAGGGGCTCGTTCAAGAAAAGAAGTAGAAAATCTTGGGATCAGAATAGGAGATTCAGCAATATTTGATTACTATTATACTCGCTTAGGCTCTAATGGAGATATCGTTAGTCGCTGCTTTGATGATAAAATAGGTGTATTTATTATTGCTGAAATCATGAAGAGATTATCAGATATTCAGCACGAACAAATTTCAGCTCAAGTAATCGGTGTATCAACTACACAAGAAGAAGTAGGATTGCGTGGTGCGACCACCGCTTCATTTCAAGTTGAACCAGATATCGCCTTAGTATATGACGTTGATTTTTCCATGGATACTCCACATTCTCAAGAAAAATATCAAGGTCGAGCTAAATTAGGGGGCGGTCCAATTATTTCTATTGGTCCAAACATGAATTCAAAAGTTATTGAATTATTAAAGGAAACTGCGAATGATTTGCATATTCCCATTCAATTAATCGCAGAACCAAAGGGAACTGGAACTGATGCAAATAGGATTCAATTATCAAAAAAAGGTGTTGCGATTGGTTTGATTGGAATTCCAAATCGATATATGCACAGTTATTCTGAAGTAGTTAATCTTTATGATGTTGAGGCAATAATCCAATTATCAGTTGAATTTATCAAGCGAGTGAAAGAATAAATATAGAAATTTTCGAACTTGAAGTTAAATTTTGAAAGATAAGGATATTATGAAAAATATTTATCTGTTAACCTTTTTTGAAAATAGTCAAAAATCGAGAGATTTCCATTCCAATGTGGAATTAATTCATTAAATTCTTTTATAAATTCCTCATAAATCTCTTGTAAAACTGCTCTTACTCTGCGAGATTTTACATATTTATAAGTAAGTGCTACTAAAAAGAGCGGAATAGGTTCTAAAATAGGAAGTAAGACTAATTGCAAATCGTTCATAGCAATATGGCTTAATTTTTTTTCAGAAATGAATTCCATTGCAGCTAACATTCCTGAAAATAATAGAGGATCAACTTTATTAGTATTTGAATAGTTTAAATTTCGTGTATTAAGCAAAAGCAACCCTGAATTATTGAAAATCCATAATTCAATTATTTTCGGAATTCGAGATCGCTTAATTATCGAACGAGATTGCATTGAATGTCAAATTATTAACAAAAATCAACACCTTAATTTATTTGCATTAGCCAAGTTAAAAATGCTTAAAAGGATAAATTTCCATTATCAGCATGAGCTGAATTCATAATGGGAAAAGAAAATAAAAAAAAGAAGAAAAGCCTATCTCAACAAGATTACCGTAATAAGCTTATTAAAATAAAAAAATTACTTGCTATTGTAAAAAATCAGAAAGAAATTGAAACACTTAAGCTCGCATTGTTAAAATTATTTGAAGCTTCTAAAAATAATCCAGCTCTCCAAGACTTTGAACCTTTTCGAATAACTTTATTTAAGTCTTGTAATTTAAATCTTCAATTTTTGAATCTAAACGAAGATGTATGGGAACTTTTCTCTCAAGGCAAAATTGAAGATTCATACAACCTAATACTTAAAGGTGTTCGAACTATGAACAATCATCCTGATCGTGAATATTTATATGATTGGGTGCGTGAAAAAATTCAAAATACATTAGAAAGAATTGCAGACATTGCCACATCAAATAAAAAACAGCAATCTCCTCTAATCACTTCTCAAATTTCACAAAAACAAGATTTAAATAGTGATACAATCATGAATCCACTTGACGAGAAAATCGATTTAAGCCAAAATAGTAATCAAACAATTCAACCTAATTCAGTAAACATGGATCCTATTGCCCCACTATCAAGTACTCAGATGCCCACAATATTCCCAAATAGAAGAAAACAAAATGCTACTATAAAACCTCTAAAATCTTCTCAAAACGAAATAACAATGAAATTAACATCAAACCAGGAATTTGAAACTTTATTTAAACCTCAAAATTTTTCAGAACAGCAAGTTTTACGAACTCCAGAAAACCCTTTTAAAAAAAAAGGAGAAAATGAAGAAGTAAATCCAATTCATACCTATTGGATTCGAAATCAAAATATAAAAAAACAAATACAAGAAAATTCAACATTTCCTAAAAAGAAAAATAAAGAGAAAAATTGAATATTTATCTATCAATTTGAAAAAAAAGAATCATTCACTCTATCAATCAAGCTACATTCGATCTATTATAATGGATCAAATTTGGACAAGATCTCATATAATGCCCACAAGACAATAAGAATTTTATTACTATCTATTTTTGATCTTTTTACTACAAAATTTTCTTCAGCAATTTGTGATTTTAAATCATTATGAATTAATGAAAATATTTGATCAATATCATCCAAAGCCTGTTCAAATTTCCCATTTTCGATAAAATATTGAAAAGATTTAGTTAATTTTAGTTGTTTTAAAGGAATTTTTGTTTGTTTTGCTGTGGCTAAATAAGTTTTCGTAAATAACCATAGTGTTGTTCGTATTCGAAATATATGTTCATTAAATTGGATAATTCTATTTTTTTTCGAATTTTTATCTATAGTATCGCGGGATTTTCGCTGAAAACTAATTCTTAATTCTTCAATAATTTCATCTGCTTCTTTTTCTGATATTTTTTTGATTTCTAAGTTATCTTTTATTATAAATAAAGAATCGGTAAAATTTTTACCAAATTCAGCTTGAAACTTCAATACTTGAAGTTTAAGAATGAATAGTAAGGAATAATGAATAGGTATTTTATATTCTTCTTTAGGATCATGTCGATTAAGAAAATTCTTAATAAGATTGAAGAAACTGTTCCAATCCCCTTGTTGAAATTTTATAAATATATCATCAACAGCATATCGAAATTCTTTTTTGATATTTTTCCATTGTAGTAAATCAAGAAAAATAGATCTTACCATTATATAGATTGATGGAGGAAAAACTTTCTGAAAATCAACCCCAATTGGATCATTATAATATTTTGTCATTAAATCTACATTTGAAGAGAGAAGAACGTCAAGTTCATCTTTATCTAATGAAGATTTAATAGTCTTTCCTACAGTTAGGATTTCTCCTTTTTCTAATGCTTTTTTTAATTCGTCACTTATGGTTATCACCTTAATTTTAATTTTTATTTATGATTTATGATAATGATTAATGAGTTTCAGCGAGGAAAGCGGCAATTTCTTCAATTTCTGCCTTTTTTTGTTCTTGTTTACGTTTTAATTCTTGTTTTAATATATCAGGATCAACTTCTTTTAAGATCTTGCGGCATTCACACTTTTTTTGGCGAGTAGTACGCTCAAAATAAAACGATTTTTCAAATCGAAAATCAAATTTAAATAATCCTGGAATAAAAGGTGGATCTGATGGAAGTGGTAAAAGGACTTGGCGAACACAGTTTACCATAAACCCAGCTACAATTTGACTAGTATATACCACACTGGGTTCAGGTTTTTGGATACACGATGTTTCTTGTTGAGTTTCTTGTTCTTGTATTGATTTAGGAAAAATACAATTTATACACGGTGTTTTTCTTGTTAATATTCCAATTTGACCCCCAAACCAAGACAGTCCACCATGAATCATAGGGATATTTTTACGAATACAGTAAAAATTCAGGATTTTTCTCACTCTAATTCGATCAACACAATCTATAATTAAATCCACATTTCGAATTACTGAATTAATAGTTGTTTCTTCGATCTTTTCATCGATACCAACAATAATTAAGGAGGAATTTCTTTCAGTTAATCGTTCAGCAAGTACTTCTGCTTTATTTTTACCAATATCTTTTTCACAGAAAAGTGATTGCCGATTTAAATTATGAGTCGAAATTGTATCAAAATCGAATATTTTAATTGTTCCAATTCCTAAGCCGATAAGACCAAGACAGACATGATTTCCAAGAGCCCCAGCACCAATTACAGCAACAGTTGCATTTGATAATTTTTCTTGATTCCACCCTGGAATTCTAGATTGTCTATCATATTTTAAAGAATTCATCATTTAACCCCATTTTTTTTTTTTTTCAAAAAAAATTTTGTTTTTTAACTCTATTTGAACTTTATTTCTAGTTTCAATTAAATCTAAATCATTTGGTAAGGTTTTAATTATTTTAAAAGAAGCAGGTTCATGAAATATTTTTCCAGTAAAAACTTGAGTACTTACCAAACCAAAATATTTATGGTTTAAATTAACTGTCATGCCATAAACATATTTAACTTGAATTCCATTCCATTTTCTATAATTAGATGTCTCAGCCAAGAGAGTATCTTGATTAAAATAATCTGTACCTGAAAAAAACACATTGAGATTTGCATGACTGTGAGTCCAGCCTAAAATTGTTAGGTTTTCTTTATGTATATAAGAACTTAAATCTAAAAGATCGCGCCCTTCTACGTGAACGGATGCAAAATGAACTTGTTGATTAGGAATAAGAATATCTTCAATCAAATGGTTTTTTCCTATGCACAATGCATAGACCTCAACTTCTTTAGTAGTGATTTTTGTAACTTCTTCAGCCATTATAAACATTTTTTTTAAGGCATATTCAGTTATTGAAATTTCAGTAATTGGATGAAAACCGTTTAAAACCTCGGAAAGATCAGCAGAATTAGATGTTACAGAAGAATTTTGGACATATTTGAGCCCGTTTTCTCTTATTATCTCTTTTTCTGTAATTTTACTTTGTTTATTATGGAGTTCAGTTATATTTGATTTATTTAAAATCTCTTCAATAGAATTTCCAACTAAAATCCTCTTTTTTGACATATCTTCTCATCTTTTATTTTTTTTATTCTTTTTTGTAGAAGTTATTGTTGCTAAGTATTTTGAGTATTGAGGTGTACCTAGATGCCCATTAGCTGGCGATACACGCCGATTATAACCTGTGATTAAAATTTGGACTGCTTGACGTATCAAACTATTAATTGTATTAGCAAATCTTAATCGGTTGAATTCTTTTTCATCATCAGAATTATAAAAGGAACCCATACAGATTTTTTGACCAAAAAAGTGAAAATCGCGATAAACAAATGGATGCTCATAAAATGAGCTTGGGCTTTCTGCAATAACTTCTGGGTTTTCTGGATGGAAATTTTCATCAATTCGAATGGCAATCGTGCAAGCAGGCATTTGATAAACAAGATTTTCAAAATGAATTTGATAAGGAGGAAGATATCGGATTGCAGCTAAAGCTTTTTCTTGAGGATTCCGAAATAAAGGTTTCATTACAAATATAATATGACTTTCAGTTAAATTGGCAATATCTTGGGGAGGAATTTTTTCATATAAATCAATAAGAGATTTCTTTTCTCCTACAATTTGTCTCATGTGTTGATGGTAAACTGTGAGAATTTCTTTTAATCTTCCTTTCAGATTGAGACCATATTTTACACTATAAATAATACCATTGAATATCACTATTTCTTCTGAGTGAATAAGTGAAAGAAATTTAGATTGATAACTAAATGGAAGATTTCTTCCAATTTCAAGGAAATCAGATAGGTACATCAAAGGATACATTTGATAAATTCGATTATCTTTAATAAAACTGACTCCTTCATGAGGAGATAATATTTCTTGAATTTCTTCTGTTAATGTTTTCATATGCTAATTAACTCAATTTATTTTTATTAAGTGATTAGATTTTCCTCGTTACTCTTTAGAACTCACCCTTTTCAAATTTTTTGTTTCTCCTCTAAAAAACCACTATTTTTTTTGAACGAAATATATAATAAATTAGAATGTTTACACTCTCCACTCGTACGAGTTGGCAAAAGGAACAAACACGCCTTGATTTATCTGATATGAAGGAATTTTTATATCCATATCCTTTAATTGAAAGGAAGTTCTTTGATGATCTTATGAAATTATGCCGATCCCAAGCCACTTACTACGTTGAAATGGGATTAATCAGTGTTTTCAATAATGAAAAACAGCAATTAAATCCAGATACATGGATTTTAATTTGGGCTTTGGATTTCAAAGATCGAGTCTATCAAATTTTGATTGATCGAAATGTGAAACATAAAGGAAGAGGTGCAATAGCAGCAGTAGGTCCTCAAGATTTAGGTGAATTTTTTGCACGAATGAAGCAAAATGCCATTCTTCCTTTGCTTACATTAATTAATACTCCAGAAAAAATGAAATCAGTAGGTGTTATTGTATCCCGTCCAAAATCTTTTAGAGATAAACAAAAAGAACGCCAAGAGTTTCAAGCATTTGCTAGATTCCAAAAATGGATCGCCCAATTAAAAGCCACACCTAATAAAGAGGGGCAATGGTTTCCAAGTTCAGCTCCAAAATGTCCTGTTTGTGGTAATCCCTTAGTGGGGATTTCAGATAATTATCGAATTGGTTTTGGCTATTTAATATGTCCAGAATGCGGTCATAGTGAACGTCGTAGAATTGGGATGTAATTGTATGTAATTCATTTTATTTCTTATTTTTTCAATCATCTATTTTTTCAATTTAAACTACAGATATGTCATTATTTTACTTTGCAATTATATTTATCTCTAACTTGGCAAGCTTTATCTGGGAAATTTGTATATATTGCATCAGGATTAAATTTTAAGAATTTTTTAAGTATTGTATTTGTGTGCATATCCCATAGAAATATCCTTAATCCAGCGCTCTTTAAAAGTAATTTATATTCTTCTTTAAACCGAGGGGCTTGAATATTAAATCCGTCAATCTTTAATTTACGAATTTTTCCATTAGGTTCAAGATGATGTTGAAGGATGTGATATTCTAAATTTGAGGCAATAAAGTGTAGTGAATATTTGGGGAATTGCAATTTCAAATCTCTAATTTTCCATAAAGTATTGCTACATAAAAAAGTTCTATCCAAAAGATTATAATGGGCTAATATTGGAATAATGTAAAAGCCTACTCGATTATCTTGTAAATCAATGCTAAATAATAGTTTAGAATAACCATTTATTGGTTCATGTATCTTTACATCTTGATAACGTTGACAGAATTCTTCTAAAGTTGGAATATGTTGGCCATTTGGAAGGATAAGTTTCTTTATTTCAGAAATAGATAGCCTATTTAAGTTAATATGACGATTTGTGGCTTGATTAAAAAAAAAACGATCATGATGAATAATAACATGCTTATCTTTCGTTAACCAACAATCAAATTCAACTCCATGAGCACCTAATTCCACTGCTTTATCAAAAGCTTCGAAAGAATTCTCGTGAGCATAGCCTGAAGCACCTCGATGAGCAAAGATAATTGGATTGCAAAAAGAATTAGAAAAATGGTTTTTCATGTACTGTTGATCAAGTTTGGTTAATTTGTGCCTCAATTTAAATTATAGCGCTGTTGAAGAAGAGTAGTCAAATTAATCTCATAACGATTTGCAATTTCAACAAACTCCATGATATAATCTCCTAAAATTTTTTCGATTTCATTTTTTCCTTCTTGTTCTAAAGATTTCTTTAATCTAATATGAAGATTATCAATTTTTTCTAATAGATCATAGATCTCCATAGGATGATCAAATTTATGTAAATTTTTCATAAACTTTTGGATTTTCTCTAACATAAATGTTGTTTATTTTTTAAGTATAAAAAGCTGAGGGTTTAAGAAGAAGAAAGGTCAAATTAAATATTAAATAATACGAAGTAACTATTTGATCAATTCAGAGGAATGAAAAAATATGAGTAAATATGTTGCAGCTTTAGATGTAGGCACTACAGGAACCAGATGTATCATTTTTGATTTATCTGGAAAAGAAATAGGCAGAGATTATAAAGAATGGCAAAGTTTCTATCCTTCTCCCGCTATGGTAGAACAAGATGCAAATGCATGGTGGGATGCAGTAAGAAAAACAATCTTTAATGCCATTCGTCGCTCGAAAATAAACAGCGAAGATATAATTAGCGTAGCAATAACAAATCAGCGAGAAACAATTGTTCCAGTTGATTTAAACGGGAATCC
This sequence comes from Candidatus Harpocratesius sp., assembly GCF_054039255.1. NCBI lineage: Archaea > Promethearchaeati > Promethearchaeota > Promethearchaeia > Promethearchaeales > Promethearchaeaceae > Candidatus Harpocratesius > Candidatus Harpocratesius sp. The sequence continues at coordinate 42,671 of NZ_JBPLBG010000047.1, read as the reverse complement.
ATTACATAATGCAATTGTCTGGCAAGATAGAAGAACAACAGCAGAATGTGACTGGATAAAGAACAATATCGGAGAAGACCAAGTATATCATACAACTGGGTTAACAATTGATCCGTATTTTAGTGGATCGAAAATTTTATGGTTCAAAAATCATCATCCTGATATTTATTCTAAGACACATAAATTTTTACTCGTACATGATTTTATTCTGCATAAATTAACAGGGAAATTTATAACTGATTTTTCAAATGCGAGCAGAACTATGCTATTTGATATAAATCAATTAAAATGGTCTGATGATTTTGCTGTAAAAATGGAGATTGATTTAGATAAAATGCCCGAAGCAGTTGCTCCTGGCACGGAGATTGGAACAATACAATCATCAGATACAGGTTTTAGTACATCTACAAAGGTAATAGCAGGAGCAGGAGATCAACAATGTGCAGCTTTGGGAGTTGGAGTGGTAAAACCAGGTCGAATGAAATGTACCACTGGAACAGGTTCTTTTATTTTAGGATATTTGGATAAACCTTCTTTTGATCCTCAAAAGCGAGTACTTTGTAGTTGTGCAGCCGTACCTGGAAAGTGGGTACAAGAAGCAAGTATATTTACTTCTGGTGCAGCATTACGCTGGTGTCGGGATAATATTGGAGCAGCTGAATCCATTCAAGCCTATTTAGAAACAAGTCGTGGAAATACAGTTGATCCTTATGACTTAATTACAGATGAAGCAGCTAAATCTCCTGTTGGAGCAAATGGATTGCTTTTCCTTCCTCATTTAGCAGGAGCAGGAGCACCTTATTGGAATCCAAATGCACGTGGAATTATGTTTGGTTTAGCATTAGGACACAAAACCAGAGACTTATACCGCGCTGTATTAGAAGGTGTTGCATTTGAAGTTAAAAAGAATATTAAAGTTTTCTCTGAACTCGGCTTGAAACCTCAAGATTTGAGAATTACTGGGGGTGGTTCTCGTTCAAATCTCTGGAATCAAATTATGGCAGATGTACTGGGAATACAATGCGGACGAGGCGATTTAGAAGAATCAACTGCTGTGGGAGCATCCATATTAGCTGCTTTTGGAGCAGGAGAATATTCAGATTTAGCCAAAGCAGCTGATGACATGGCAAATATCAATCATATTTGGACCCCAAATCCTGATAATGCATTAAAATATGAAGAAATATTCAAGATCAACCAAGAAATCTACCAATCTCTCCATGAACGGAAAATTTATACAAAATTAGCCAACATTATAAAGTAAATTCAATTTCTATCTTTTTTCTTCTCTTTTTCTTTATTTAGCAAGATTAATCACTATTAATTTATCATATAAATTTTGATTTGTTCAACTATGCTGCCCAGAATTTTATTTTTGGAAAATAAAGAAAATATTTACAAATAAAGAATGAATAATTACCCCAAAAATATTATTGGGGCAAAATTTAAAGCATGTGTAAAGATCTATTCGTTTTCCTATAATTTTATTTATAATTTCCTATTACCATCGAAAATTCACTCTTAAGAGAATAATTTTCAGTGATTTCAAATTATTGATTCTCAAATTAAGATAATCAAAAATCGCCTTTTCATTTAAATAATATGATGCTTTTCATTTTACAAAAAATAATGGCGAGTAAAATGAACAAAGAAATTTTAGTGAAAACAAAAGATTTACGCCGAGAGTTTGAATTTGGAAACACGAAAATCCATGCTTTAGATGGCATTGACTTAGAAGTTAAAGAAGGAGAGTTTATTGTAATTTTAGGTCCTTCTGGAGCAGGAAAAACAACCCTTTTAAATATGATTGGAGGCATTGATCATCCCACTTCAGGTTCTATTGAAATAGATGGTGAATTGATACACGAATTTTCTAATAAACAGTTAAATGATTATCGGAAGGAGAAAGTAGGTTGGGTTTTCCAATTTTTTAATATTGTTGATAGCCTTCGTGCTTGGGAAAATGTCGGACTTGCCTTAGAATTTAAAGGATTGAAGGATTATAAAGAAATCAAAGTCCAATCCTATGATATTTTAGAAAAGGTTGGTTTAAAAGGGAAAGAAATGCGATTTCCCAGCCAATTATCTGGAGGAGAACAACAAAGAGTCGCAATTGCCCGTGCTTTAGTAAAAAAGCCAAAATTAATTGTAGCAGATGAACCAACGGGCAATTTAGATTATATAACTGGTCAAACAATTGCTGAATTGATGCAAAAGCTCAATCGCCAAGAGGGTATCACTTTTATTGTGGTTAGTCATGATATTAGTATTACTAAATTTGCTGAGCGCATTTATCATCTGAGAATGGGTAAAATTGATAAAGTGCAAAATTCCATAGCTGAACTTCAATATACAAAAAAAATCCAGGAGTAAGAACCATGAACTTAATGGATATTAAGGTACTTCGCGAAATAAAAACACAAAAATTCAGATCATTTTTGATTATAACAATTGTAACAGTGACAATAGCGCTGATTTTGGGAATGCGTTCAGGCGGTACAATGGTTCTGGCATCATATGAAGAAAACTTACGCCAAAATAACGTAGCGGATGGTAGATTTACTTTTACAGCTCCTGTATTGGATACAAATATCACACAAATTCAAAATGATTCTGTTTTCCTAACGAAAAATAATATTGCAGATATTGAAGGAAGATTGATTATTTATACCGAGATGACTTATAACGGTGAAATATTCCCTTGTTTAGTTATTGGGGTTGATTTTCCTAATGTAATAAATAAAGTATATTTAGAATCAATAGGAGAAAATATTACTGATTCAGCAAGTGTGTTAAATGAAACTACAAATTGTATTATTGAATCACGCTTTGCTGGAACAATGTTGGGACAAGATGTGCAATTGGGAGAAAATGTTTCTGTTCTATTGGGAACTGTTCATAATAACTATACTGTGCAAGCTATCGGTCAAGATACTGATCAAGTTTATGTAGTTGATCCTGTCAGTCAAATGACTTTAATGGGCCAAATGGCAATTATATGGATAAATCTATCCGGATTGCAACAAGATTTATTCGGTGGCTTGACATTGGTCAATCAAATACTATTTACAGTTGATTTTCGTTTAGATAAATCAATGATAAATCACGCAGCAGAGGCTTTAACGCAACGATTTATTAGCCAAAATATTGATATAAGCACTACTAAATTTACAATTTATGATGAAACAGATGACCGCACCTTTTTTGACGCTGATGCTGGTTCCATTGATAAAATGGGTACAATTTTTGGCGCAATTGGATTGGTAATGTGCTGTGTTGCTATATTTAATACTATCTCTCGCTTAGTTCAAGCACAGCGGAAAAACATTGGTCTTTATATGAGTATGGGGGCTGAACCTTCTGTAATAATCTTGCATTACATGAAAATAACTATGATTCTTTCCTTGATAGGAGTAATAATTGGTGTTCCTTTGGGACATTTTTTTGCTACTGGAATGACGAAGCTCATAGCGAGATTTTTTCCATTTCAAACATTTGTATTTCCTATCGTTTGGCAAGAATATCTTTTTGGATCTTTGATTACATTTGCTGTCTGTGTAATCTTTTCTGGTATTAGTGCTTTTCCGATCACAAAGATCACACCTCGTGAAGCCATGTCCGCTGTATTTAATCGAATTAAATCAATAAAATCCACAGTCTCAGAGAAATTTTTCAGTTGGATTCCAATTTTTCATCCCCTTCATATGCGCATTCCCATTCGTGAAATATTTTTACGAAAGCGCAAATCGATAATCACAATCTTAGCAATTTCCACTTCCATGATAATGATGATTAACTCACTCGCTATGGTTTCAAATATGTTTACGGGAATAAATAGGAATTTTACAGAATATAATACAGCAGATTATCAAGTAATACTCGAAACTCCAATTCCTATATCAGAAATTACAGATTTTATGAATTCATTACCATCTAATACGATTGATTATTACGAAGCAAAAATTACCTTATATTCACCATTATATTGTGAAAATGATAGCAAAGGCGCTTTAATAATTGAATGTTACCAAGAAAATTCTACTTTACGTAATGTACATATTATTCAAGGCTCTATAAACTCGATAAAAGATACAACTCCCAGTGAAATAATTATGGGTAGTGGGATTGCAGATAAATTCGGGATTACTTTAGGAGATACAATTCAAATTGGGTTATTTGAGAATATTTCAGTAAAAGTAGTGGGATTAGTTGGAGAATTAATTGATTATTCTGCATTTTGGAGTATTGAAGCCTTTCAATCAAATAATATAAGCACCAAATTTGGTCTGTTACCAAATTATGTAAATGGATTCATTTTCAATCCCCATGCGGGAGTGGACATCACATCATTACGGGCACAAATTGAGAGTAATTTTTCAGTTGCCCAATGGGTTAATGCAAAACAATCCCAGCAATCAATTCTAACTCTAATGCAATCTATGATGAGCCTTCTTTTCCTATTCATATTGATAGGAATGTTCATTGGGATTTTGTTTAGTTTTAATACCATGTACATGGGTTTTATCAGCCGAGAAAATGATTTTTTGGCATTTAAAGCCATGGGAACGAATCCTCGATATTTTACCAAGATGATATTCTGGGAAAATGCCATATTAAGTGTATTTAGTCTGATAATTACAATACCTGTTGGATATTATGTATATTGGCGCTCGATGGATTATCTATTAGGAAATAGGTATTATATGCCTCTTTCAATTCCTTGGTATACATGGCCTCTCGCTTTACTTTTAAGTTTCATTTCAATATGGATGGCCACTTTACGATTAACCAAGCGTATTAAAAAGATGAACTTGGCTGACGAATTGCGGAGTCAAATGGTAAGCTAGTCATCTAAATAGTTCAAAAGATGAAGTTATTACTTTTTTTTATTAATTTTTACTGGAATATTAAATATTAATCAGCAATGTGAATTTTCACATCATTCTGGGAGGATATTGCCCACGAAATTAACAACAACGAACCAAATAATTAATTTGAGAAACATATTCAAAATAATATAAAAGATCTACTATAATGGTTAATAGAAAAAAAAAGGAAAATAATAAAAATATTAAGGAAAATGATGAAAAAAATAGCCCATTTTAATTGGGAAACAATACGGATAATATTACTGAAAACATTACAGTAAATTTTATTCAATTTGCGACCGAAAAAATAATTTCTTTACGAAATTTCAAAATCTTTGGAAATAATAAATTCTTTTAGTAATGAGAGAATTGCCATAACAGCTTGATATTCAATATGTTCAACTGTATCATTTGATGTATGATAAACAACATTATTATCATTGAATTCTGTAGGTACTGCTAAAATAGTTACCGCGTCCACTCCAATTTTTGAGAACTCAGCTGCATCTGTTCCTCCTGCACCAAAGAGAATGGGATATAACGAAGCTGAATATCCAAGGGTTTCAAAAAGCGATTTTATCTCTTCAGCCAAAGAATGAGATAGTCTTACAGTTCCATTAATATCAGTTATCATTATCTGAAGATCTTTCAAATTATATATACTATCCATGTTGATATTGAAAGTAGGAATCTCTCTTAACTCTTGAAAATGTTGCCGAACGTAAGCAGAAGCACCTCTTAAACCACATTCTTCACCATCGGTACTTAGAATAATAAGTCGTGTGTGATTCAATGGATAACATCCCATACTTTTTGTAATTGAGAATTTTTGACCGATTTTCATCGCCATTACTGATGAAATTAGGTTATCTCCAGCACCAGGACTTCCCTTTCGATTTTTGAAGAAATAATACTGCAGAACAATAACAGAGCCTATGATTACGCCAAACCGAATAATATTTACAATGGGAGGATTTATTCCAGAGAATAATTTAAAAATTGCCCAATAGAGAGCAAAAAAGAGAGTAATTGTGAAAATCAAAAATCCAGATAGTACACGAATAGTATAAAATCGTGGATGATGCTGAATATAATTAAAGATAAAGGCAGAATCGTGATGACCTGAGAGTATAATTTGCTGCTTGACTTCACCAGCCGGTTCAATAACTGTGCTTACATTGTAACCCTTCATTTTCCGATATAAAGGATCAAATGTTTTTTCATAGAATACAAATTGCAGAATTGCATAAAAGGCACCAATAAGGTACCCAAAAACGCCAAGATAAAGCCAAAATGTTCCAAAGAAGAGGAATATTGAAGAGATTAAATAAGATGTGGCTAAGACAGGCAAAATGCTTAGAAATGATTCAGGATGAACACTAAACTGCTCGATATGTGTATGATCACCGAATTTTTTCATTTCTTCAAATAAAAACTGAGCTGCTTCATGATCTTGATGAGTTCCAGCCAACCGAGGACCAACTCTCTTTATTAAATCATCTGTATATTGTAAACAACTTTTCACATCCTCATCTTTGATTTGTATTACAGAGTGAGCAATTTTAGCTTGAGTAGGAGATAAATGTATAAAGCGATTATTTACAAGATTTCCAGTTGATCGGGGCATAATTTTCACCAATTTTTAGAGATATATTATGATTCAATATTAGACAACTTAACTCGAGCAAACACAGTAAGGGAATGAAAAATTAAGTTTTGTTATATTGAACAAATAAATTCTACATATTTTTATGTAGACTTCAAATAAAATTAATCAGTTCCAAATATATAAATTTATGCAAAGACACATCCAAATATTGATTTACTTAAAGGTTCTGATATTTAGTTAATTAGTTATCGATATAAATTGAAGATTTACCTTGAAAAGATTAAATTTTTCCTTATTAGGCTAAAAATCAAACTCTAGAGTAAATTACAAAATCAGGTGTATTTATTAATCTACATATAGAATTAATTATCTTTATTTAATATACATCTTGATAAAAAACAGATAAAAAAGAAAACTTAACTTAATTTAAATTAACACTGGGCATTTTTATTATTATTCCACACTTTCTCGAATCTTTTTAATCACTCTTTCAAATGCCTTTGCGGATTCACTTTCAGGATCTTTTAAAACTACAGGAAGTCCTAAATCACCTTGTTCTCTTACTATAGGTTCAAGCGGAATTTTTCCCAGAAATGGCACATCTAATTCGCGTGCTGCTTTTTCTCCACCTCCAGAACCAAACACATCCACTTCGATAGTTTCGTTACAATGTGGACATTTTACCACCAATCCAGACATATTTTCTACGATTCCAACTACGTCTAATTGTAAAGTCTTGCTCATTTGAACTGTTTTCCTGGAATCCATCATAGCCACCTCTTGAGGAGTGGTCACAATAACCACAGAACCTTTAGTTAACTGCATTATATCTAAAGTTTCATCAGATGTTCCTGGTGGTAAATCTATAACTAAATAATCCATCGAATCCCAAGCTCCATCAGCAATAAATTGACGAATCGCACCCATTTTTAGTGGACCTCTCCAAATTACAGGAGTATCTGGAGTTTCTAATAAAAACGCCATACTCATAACTTGAATATTTAAAGGCCCATTTACAGGTTTAAATTTTTTAGTTCCAGGGACAATTTCTGGACGTCTTCCTTCAAGATTTAACATTTTTGGGATATTAGGGCCGGTAATGTCTACATCCAAAACACCAACGCTTAATCCTTGGGAGGCAAGGGCTACAGCAAGATTTGTGGCAACAGTACTTTTTCCAACTCCTCCTTTTCCAGAACAAACAATGATTTTGTGCTTAATCTTTTCCATGATCTGATTAATTTCATCCATCTGTGACGCTTGCGAGTCTTTTTTAGGTGTATTTCCATGTAATTTCTTTAAATCTTCATCTGTGACTTCTATTTCGACATCAACTTTTTTATTTTCATTACTCATATTTTTCTCTGCTTCCTTTTATTGAATTTTCCATTGATAAGTTGATATGAATTTGAATTATCAAAATTTAGGCCCACAATGGAATTTTCAATGAATATCTATTCAGATAAATGAAGTAATGATTCCACTTAAAATTGTTCTTACTGATTTGAAAGATTTTTGGGCAATTTAATTATAAAATATTACAAGAATGATCAATAATCTTCATCTTACTTAAAGACGAAAATGCAATATAAGAGTAAATTGTGAAATTTAATAAAAATTTAATAAGAAACGTATAAGAATTTAATAAGAAATTTATAAGAATTTAGACAAATTAATTTTGGTGATTATGTAAAAATGGAGTATGTTGGGCTCATCATTCTGCTATTAACGCTTTTTATTGGAATAATAATTGTTTTCAGCAAAGAAAATTGGGATTACGTTGCAATTTCTTTACTTTTTGCGACAATAGCGGTCTTTACCACAATTATTACAATCCCTGATCTTGGTACTAACATTTTGGGTGAATTTGGTCGAGAAAAATCGTCACAAGAAATAATTTTTTGGAGATTTGTTCATACAATTGAATTTGAGCCCATTATCTTTTTAATTTCGATGCAGATAATCGTTTTAATGGTAGAAAAGCAGAAGATTTTCGAATGGATCGCTTTACGTGTTTTACGCGCCACAAAAGGAAATCATCGAAAATTTTTTTATCTAATTAGCGCAATCAGTGCATTAACTGCATCGCTAATAGATGATATTACAGTAGCGATAATTTTTATTCCATTAGTTGTTCGAGCATGTCGAATTTTACGAATCAATGCAGCACCTTATTTATTTGCAATAAGTTTTACTATTAATATTGGTAGTCTTTATACTCCCTTCTCTTCTTCCGAAAATATCTTAATTTCAGCAGCATTTGGCCTTGATTTTCTTTGGTTTTTAAAATCGTTTTCTCTTTATGTATTTCCAATGCTTCTTTTTACACTAGCAATTTTGGATTGGTTTTTACTTCGAAAAATCACACCTCCAGCAGAAGAACGAAAGAGAATACTCTTAGAAATTATGGATCCCAGCTTAGTTGTAGTAAATCGAAAGCAATTCATTTTTAATAGTATTTATTTTATAGCAATATTATTAGGATTCTTGTTCTACCCAAATCCTTGGGTGGTGGCTGCTATTGGTGCTCTTGCTATGAGTTTATTAAATAGGCTCCAGTTTACAGAGAATGCAAAACAAATTGATTGGAAAATTATTTTCTTCTTTATTGCACTTTTTTTACTCATAGGTTGTATGAAAATGGCGGGATTATTTGAAATAATTGGCAATTGGGCAAAATTATTTCTCTCTGATAATGAATTTCTTGCAGCCCTTACTATATTGATTATGATTGCAGTATTATCTGGATTTTTAGCACAAGTTCCTACTGCTTTGGTTTTTATTACTCTATTGCAGAATATTTATGGCACAAATCCTGGTGATGTTCCGAATTTAATCATGATGGCATTTTTATTTGGAATTAATTTGGGCTCAAATTTTCTTCCTCAAGGAGCCGCTTGTGATCTTATGGCACTTAATCTTGCAGAGAAAAATGATGTCCGAGAATTTAATTACAAAAATCTTCTTTATCGAGGTTCTATGATTACTGTGCTGCATATTATTATGGGATCGTTTTACCTTTCACTATATTGGCTGTTTCAATAAAAAACTTATTCGCACTTATTCGCCTATATCATCTATTTCTTACTTAGTGAATATTGATTTTAATACACAACTAAATAATATCCGCTTATATAGATAATACACATCAAAATGTGGATTAAGGCAAATTTTCCACCTGTTCGTAGCAAGTTCTTATACGTAAATCCTTCAACTTTATGCTTAAGTGCAATATTTAATGTCATTACATCACAAGCTGCTCCTTGTGGTAATAAATTTCCACCTAAATTAATCCCCAAGATAAATGCAATAATTACAATTGCAGGTGGATTAAATGCAAACATTTCATTTAGAAGAGTAATTCCAATAATTGCTGTGGGAGAATTTGCTAAAAACCCAGATAATAAACTAGTCATAATTAATACCCCGATTGAAAGTAGCCATAAATTCCCACCTGCAACAGATCTTAAACTATCCAAAATTAACGTAAAAGTTCCATTATCAATCATGTTTCCAATAATCAAAAATAGCGAAATAAAAAAGAAGATGACCTTCCAATCAATCTTTGTCACATTATCTGTGAATTGATCGCGGTTTAATAAAGACATTATGATTGCTCCGAATAATGCGACTAAATAGGCATAATCAGAGAGAATAACAAATCCTATAATTACAGCAAGGAAATAAATAGAATTTAGTAAAAATTGCTTTCGATTAATTATTACCAATTCTGGGTTCATAATTTCTAAAAGAATGCGTTTTTGTGCTTCAGCTGGAGGTGTGATTTTTTTTAAAAGTAAAAAATCTAATAATATTAATGTTCCAAGTAAAGCAGTAATTACGAAGATACCAGTATTAACAAAAAACCATTGAACCCCTAATCCAAAACTGGAACTAATCAGAATATTCTCCGACGAAGAGAAGGGAGTAAAAATAGAGCCAATATTTATTGTTATTGTAATCCCATAAAGATATGGTGCAGGATTTATTTTTAAAATTCGACAAGCTCTAATAGTTAAGGGGATAAAAATAATAGAAACAGTAACATCTGCTATGATTGCCGCAGTAAAAGTTCCAATAATACAAATAAGATAGAAGAAAAGTCGGTGATTCCCTTTTGTCAAATGTAGAGTTTTTACAGCGATCCATTGAAATATTTTATGTCGCTCTGCAATTAAAACGATTACTTGCATAGAAAGGATAAAAATTAGCGGACTCCACTCAATCGACTCAATTATATTAACATCCTCAAATCTAAAAAAAGTAATCAAACTTGAAATGGCGGCACCTAATAAAGCAAAGGCTACATAGTCTGCATTTTCTTTGCTAAAAATAATCATAATTAAGACAAATATAACAAATGTAACAATAATTGCAAACCAATCATAAGCCATCTATAAGCAGTCTCCCCTTTTTTTTTCCATTTCAGTGTTTCTTAATTTAGTTAGTACGATAGTTAGTACGAAATATTACATTTTGAAATTTAATTATTTTTTGATTTCTTAAGCGAATTGTGAATTCAGAAAAAAGTAGTATTAGTGAATTTAATAATTATTTTAAAATGATTATTTTTATTCGAAAATTGTCCAATCTTATAATGATAAAGATTTATTGTAATGTATTTTGTTACATTAATCTTGCTGCTACAAATCTTTTCCAATTCCATTGAATTTACTGATTTACAATAACAAATATCCCAATATATTTTAAATTCTATTAAATTTCAAGAAATTTTGACATTAAATTACAAATTGGAAGGATATTTCGAGAAGAACATCTTTAAATAGCAAAAATCTTTTTATATGAATTCGACATAATTATGATTGTATATATTTGCGAAGGAAATCGAATTTTGACGATATTCTAGGAAAATTACGAACAAAAATCAAAGTTTGGGGGATTATATATACTTTTTCTTAGAATTGTCAATTAAATCGTGATATATCTTCGTTTGAAGATACTTTACTGAAAGTTAATTCGTTTTGGAAAATAAAAGCAAATTTATAATCTTTTTTGAAAGAAATACAGGAGGATGAAGAAATTAGAATAATCACATGTAATGTTCCAACCACATATTTAAACGCAATTGATAAATTGATCACCTCCAGTAATCATCAAGGATTATATCCTTCTCGTTCTGAATTAATTAGAGTTGCGGTGCGGGAATTCTTATTGAAAGAATTAGAAGCAGCTAGGGAATTTGAAAAGTTAAAATTTCAATCAAAAAATAAAGATGAAATATTAACTGAATCAAAAGAGATAAACCAGCCCGCTATCTTAAAAAAAATAAAAACACCATAATATTTAATACAATAGCCAATCTTTGCTTAAACGATTTAAATATTTACTTTTAAAGGTAGATAACTTTAAATAGACGATGATTTTTCCAAAACTGATAAAATATTCTTTCTTTTGGCATTTATTATCTACTTAATACTAGATAATTTTCTGTTAAAACAAAAGGATTATATAGAAGTGCAACATAATTAACAATAGTTATTAATTCGAGAATCTCGGAAAGATAACAATCACCCTTTTGCAGGATAGTGTGTTTATTATACTAGGGGAGAGTAGGATACATCAAATAAGTGAAATCATCAATAAATTACGAAAACTTAAAACGTGGGTCTTGCATTTTAACACATAATTCTGTAGATTGAGGTAATGGTATTTCAACATAATAGGAGGAATAACTAATTCGCATTATTACCGTTAATTTACCTGTATCATATCTTAAGGCAATAGATTCTCTCACTGGTCAAGAAGGATTATATCCTTCACGCTCAGAGTTAATTCGAGTAGCAGTAAGAGATTTTTTAATTAGAGAACTTGAAACGGCAAAATCGTTTCAAAAGTATCAACAAACCCAAGTATCAAATAAAATCACTCATAAACCACTCGATGAAAATTTGTTTGTTCAAGTTCCTGTTAAGGAAAATTCAATTAATGGGGTAACTGAATATAAAACCTACCGATTAGTAAAAAAATAACATTTTTTATCTCTTTTCTTTTCTTTTCTTTATTGCATTTTTCTTGAAAATCTTGAAATATTGGTGCGAATAAGTTTAATTTCTTTATTTTAATATCCTTAGATTACTTAAAAGAATTTAAAAACTTAAGGAATTTTGAAGTAATCAAAAGAAAATACCTTTTTTATAGATGTATCTTTTTTTGGGCTCCCAGAATATTATAAACAATAGAAAGTAATATAGTAATACAAGTGAGAAATATCCATGAATAACACTTCTTCCCAGATTATCGCTAAAATTGAGGGAAAAACGACTCCATTTGGATTTAAAATTCGTTTTGAATCCCAGATTCCGCGCAAAGCATTTCTAGCTGCAACTCATGGAGAAAAAACGTATATTTTAACAGTAACTAATGTTTGGAATAATGAAAAGGGTGAATATGGAGAATGCCAAATTATTGGAAATCCTCCATTAACACCATTTCCATTAGATTCTAAAATAAGAAGGGCTTTTCCTAAAGAAATTAAAACAGCGATAGGAATGGATACACCTAAAGAAAAAGCGTTATATTTAGGAGAAATATTTGGAATTCCAGGATTATTGGCAACACCAAATGTTGAAAAACTTGGTCGAGTTTTTATTACGGGAAAATCTGGCTCAGGAAAATCTTACACTGTTGGTGTACTTATTGAAGAATTAATGAAAAAGCAAATTCCAATAATTATCATTGATAGACATGGTGAATATTCATCATTGAAGATTCTAGATGAAAAAAATATTCCTGATTTAGAAACATTTTTCAAAAAAGATGATCAAAACCATACTTTCAGGAAACATATTTTAGAATTTGCTGATTTGACATACAATCCTCAAGCAGACTTAGATTTAAAATATCTTTCAGTTATACAAATGAAGGAATTAATACTACCGGGTCAATGTATTACTATAAATTTACGAGGAGTGGATATTCCCATTCAAGAAAATATCATCCAACATTTTTTCGCTAAAATTTATAAAGCAAGTACATTGAGAGAGATTCCACCACTCTTCATCTTTTTAGATGAAGCACATTTATTTGCTGGAAAGAAATCCAGTAGTCCTCTTGAAACAATAAAGAGAATTGCTCAAGAAGGAAGGAAATTTGGTTGCAATTTAGTGGTTATAACTCAAAAACCCCAAGCTTTGGATACTACAATTCGAGCTCAAGCAGGAACTTGGATCATCCATAAGCTTACAGATATTAACGATATTCATATCACTACAAGTTCAGCTGAAGGCTTAGATACGCATGATGAAGAGGAAATTCAAAACTTAATGCCAGGAGAAGCAATTATCACAGGTGATATCACCCCATTTTGCCCAATTCAAGTAAAAATACGAAAACGTTATACAATTCATGGTGGAACAGGAACAAGCATTTTAGAAATTTTAGGAAAAGAAAAGGAAACGATCCGTTCAGATTTAATCAATAAATTTCGCGAGAAATATACAGAAGAAATTGTAGAAGATGCATCAAAAGAAATTTATCAAGGTGTTCAATTATCTACAACTGAATTATTTAATCAAATAGACAATTTACGCCAAAAAAATTACGAATTACAGACAGAAATCAAAAAATTAAAACAAAAACAAGCAGAATTTTTAGAACAATCAAAATTTTCAATGAAACAATATAAATCTGATGATGATATTCCAGAAGCAAGTAAATTGGCTCATGAAATTGACAAAGTTCTTACCGACCTGGATGAAAACACGGAACAATCTACTTCAATAAATCTTCCCAAACCAGAAGAAATGTACGATGAGAAAATGCTTGAATTAATGGGAGAACGAGATGATTTAAAAGCAGAACTCGAGGAAAAGAACAAAATTCTGGAATCAATGAAAAGCAAATTAGATCAAATGATAGAAAAAGTTCAAACGTTTGAATTAGAAATGTCTGGAATTAAAGTAGAAAATCAAAACCTAAAAGACAAAGTAAAAGCAGAGCAAAAACGAGCAGATGATGCAGTTCAATTAGCTGAACGAGCAGTTCAAGCAATGAAAAGAAAAGGAAAATATCGTTAATCTTGTTAATCCATTTAATTTACATTTTTACGTTTACTTTTTTTGAGAGCATTTATTCTCTTTTCATTTATATTCATATTCATTCAAATCTTTTACAATTATAAGCAAATCCTTTATTATATCCAAAACTCTAAAGAAATTATGAACTGGAAACGTATTTTTCTCAGTATTCCTTTAGGAATGATTATGGGAATTATCTGTATAATCGGTCTTTCTCAAAGGATTCCAGCCTCTGGTGTTTATCCCAGTATTTCTGTGTACCTTTGGGGTGCTTGGTATGAGCGCGTTGTTATGGGCCTTTTAATTGGTTTTGTTGGTGATTTAGTAATTATTAAATCAAAAAGAAATCTTCTCAATTCTTTTATTCGAGGCGCGATTTTTGGGTTGATCACATCAGTTGGATATGGATTTTTTCAGCAATTTATTGATTTACCATTTTTCTTTGCAGGACTAATATTTGGTGGAACTATTGATGTAATAGCCACTTATTTTACATGGAAAAAAGAATAATAACTAAAACATCCACTTAATGAAATAATTCATAAACTTATTCGCACTAATTCGCACTCATTTACAGGTAATCTCCACAAAGAGTAGATATTAGTTTTTCATACAGTGCATTTCCATTCCAATCAAAAGCAGTAACTTTAATTTTTGCTTCTTTAACTTGAATACGAACCCAAGAATGCTCAATAATACCAAATTGCTGGTATTTTTCAACTGCTTCATCATTACGAAATGCACTATTAGATCTACCTCCAAGATAAGGTTTGATTTGAGCACGATGTACAGGGGATTCCCAACGATATGGTACAGTAACAAATGATTTTGGTAGTAAAATTATGTCATCAAGCTTTCCTCCACCGCCACCATTAACAATAAAAAGAGTCTCCAATTTTGTTTTAGGATTCACTCGATAAAATGCTTCAAAAATATGCGCATGGCCAGATATCACCAAAGAAATATTATATTCATCAATAATAGGTAGAAAAATATCAGCTAATTCATTATCACAACCAAATTCACCTGTACAAAAAATTGAATTATGCATAATTAAGATCTTTATCTTGTCCATCTGAGATCTCTTTAAATCATTTACAAATCGCTTCATTTGATTAGAATTGGGGATACGCGGCATTCTACCGCCATTATATAAATCAATGAAAAAAAGAATTACAGACCCAAAGTCCAAAGAATAATACAAATCATCTTTATGATAAAAATCTGGAGAAAATATTGAAGATTCAGTATAGGGAAACAGACGTTGCCAGTTACGAATTTTAACTCTTATATCTGCATCGTGATTTCCCGAACATGTTAAAAAAGGACGTGTGGCTAAATAATCTCTAAATGGAGCAAAAAATCGGCCCCAATTGGTCCATAAATATGCATTCGAAATATTATCTCCGCTACTTATAACTAAATCGGCATTTGGACATATCATTTTTATAGTATCAGCTTCTAATTGGATAGAATTTTTATCTGAATGTGAATCACTAATAGCCACAATCTCAATCTTTTCTTTTTGAAAACAGGAAATATAATTTGATTTGAGCAAATATCGAACCATTTTCTCAGATATGTGGAAAGATTCATTTTTTTGGCAGATAGAATTCAGTCGATAAAAGAAACCTGTTGGATATTTATCAAGATTTATATCATACCTTAAAAGATACTGTGCCTTTTTCTTTGCAATAATCCGCCCTTTTTCTTTTTTTAGCGAATCTAAGGGTTCACCAAGGTGAATTGTGAAAGTAGGTTCAATTATCTTACATTCTGAAGGTACACTCTCGTTGTGATTAATTGATTTTTTTTTATAAGGTAATCTTATTCCCCAGATTATAGAGATAATCTCATGATTTATCGAATGAGGGATAAGATATGGGCCGAATTTATTCCAATTTTTAATAGATTTGGGTAAGTATGCATTTTTGTCAAAGTAAAAGCGCTTAAGTTTAAAACCTGAATAGATTGGAAATAAAAATAAAAATAAGAGTATTAAAGTACAGAAACATTGCGATAAAAAGAATCCTTCAAACAATAGAAAAAACGAAATTTCTACCCCTGAATATGAAAAAAGGAGTAAAAAAAAGAAGGAAGCCTTTATTCGTAATTTTTTCGGAACATACCATCTTAACATATATCGCTGCTGAAAAATCACAGTTCCATAAAGAATGATAAGAAAAAGCCATGTACTTCCATATAAAATGATAATTGTAAGATTTTTCATAGATCTCGTTCCAATTTCTGGTGTTCATCTCAAATAGGAATTACCTTTAGCGAAAAGAAAAAAGATTAATCACATTAATCTTAATAGTAAGAGTGATTAGAGTGAAAAGTTTCATTTTCCTTTCCATTGTGGCTTAGTTTTGCTCAGAAAAGCTTGTACTGCTCGTTGATGATCCTTTGTTGTAAACAAGAAAGAATTGGTCATTGCTTCTCTATCCAATCCTTTTTCTTCAGATTCTCCATAAAGATTATCGATTAGATGCTTTCCCATCCCTACTGCTAGAGGTGCAGCTTTAAGGATTGCTTCATGTAGTCTATTCACTTTTTCTAGAAGTTCATCCATACTTGGTGCAATATCATTGACAAAACCCATTCGATAAGCCTCAGATGCTGTGATTGAGCGCGCTGCGATACATATTTCTTTCGCAAATGAAGGATTTACTAATCTTGTAATTCTTGTGGTACCACCAAGATCAGGTATTATTCCAAGCTGGGCTTCTTTCATTTGAAAAACGGAATTAGAAGTAGCGTAGCGAAAGTCGCAAGCTAAAATCAATTCAAAACCTGATCCATAACATATTCCATCAATAACTGCGATTGTTGGTTTTTCAATTGCTACCAATTTTGAAAAAATTCCTTGTAATTGGGTACGCATCATATAACGAAACGGTGCACCTTTTAAATTGAGTTTTGGGGCGTTAGGATCAAGCCCAGCGAGTAATTTCACATCAATTCCAGCAGAAAATACATCTTTAACTCGACTTTTGATATATATTATTCGAACTTCTGACTTTTTACTTAGTATATCCAAGTAATCGCTTAGTAGGGTAAACATTTCCCAATTTAAAGCGTTCTTTTTCGGAGGTCTGTTAAGCCAAATGGTTGCAATTTGTCCACTTTCATCATATTCAAGTTCAACTAAGGATGATTCCATATTTTACTAGAGCGCACAAAGCTAATATTTATTGCTATGTATAATGAAAAAGTATTAGTATAATTTCAATTCAAAACAGAGGACATAATTGTGAGAAAAAAGATACAATTTTGCTTAATTATTACGTTAATTTTAGGGATGAGTGTGTTATTTTCAAATTTTTCGCTTATTCAGGCGCAACAATCTCCACAATCTATCGAAACAGATTTTAAATCTGGGGATGTTTTTCTCTATAAAAACGAGCACTACGATTTAGATAGCCATGGAAATCGATTTCATAATATAACTAAATGGAGTGAGATCAAAATTGATGATATTGTAACTAATTCAAGTTTAGGAACTACTACTGTAGTTTTTTCGAAATATGATGCCAATAATGTTAGTTTAGAAGAAATAGAGCAAAACCCAGAAGTCCTTCAATTTGGATTTCAAACTCCTTTAGCCTTTGGTGGATTTATTTTAGGGGTTATCAATCAAAGCCAACCTTTGAGTAGGTATCAAGTTCTTTTTAATGAAAAAAATGCATCAATGCAGGATGTTACTTCAGATATATTGATAAATGGGCAATATAGGATATTTTACTTAAATGAATTAGGATATTTCGATTCAAAAGTAAATGAAAAATCCCAGAATAATGAAGTCATATATTACAATCTCGCAGGTCACATCCAAAATCAACGAGAAAGAACACTACTAGCCACTATAGAAGGTGATGCAAATATCCTATTTAATGGCAGTACTTATCCAAATCACTTAGCGTGGTATAATATTTCACTAGATCTAAAACTTTATTTGGTATATGGCCAAAAATCAAATATATTACTTTCTTATAACATAAATTTCACTATTGCTGAGCATTTTCAAGATATTAATACACTTGAAATTACCAATAGGTATCAACGCAAGATAATCTTCTGGAATATTAGAAAACCAGATGAATTAACAAAAGATTATCCCATCTTAGAAGTTCTTGATCTACCTGAATTTAATCTAAATACTGTAGCTGGAGTCTCGTTAGCTTCCTTTGTTGCTCTTGTATCTGGAATATTTACTCAAAGGAGGCGTAGATAAATTTGACATTTGAAATCACCTTTTCTGATATTCCTGTAATGTTAGTTTTTATGATTGCATTCTTTTCTGCCATTTTATTATGGCAATTTATTGCAAAAGAATATAAAACTGCAATTCATGAAAGCTTGTTTGGAAAATTGAATTATATTTTTTCAGGAATCTTTTTTATTGCAACAGGAACGCTTGTAATCACCTTTATCTCAGCATTAGTTATATCTTCTTTGGCTATCAACACAATTTTTGCCATTCAAGAAAGAAAATTAGTTTATATTGATGCAATGGCACGACCATGGCAGTTTTCTCAGTTGATTCCCTTTGCATTATTAACTCTCCTTGTTTTATCAATAATCTATGTGGTTATCGAATATTTTGCCCTTTCAAAGCGTTCCCTTGAAGGCCCAATGGAAATCCAGCAGTATTTTGAACAAAAGATAATTAAACGCTTCCCTTTTCCCTTTACCATTTTTTCAGCCTTAG
This sequence comes from Candidatus Harpocratesius sp., assembly GCF_054039255.1. Lineage (NCBI taxonomy): Archaea > Promethearchaeati > Promethearchaeota > Promethearchaeia > Promethearchaeales > Promethearchaeaceae > Candidatus Harpocratesius > Candidatus Harpocratesius sp. Next base: position 23,447 of record NZ_JBPLBG010000047.1, on the reverse strand, counting down.
GATTTTTACTAATAATTATTTTTTTAATTCCATATGTACTTAGTGAATTCTCAATAATTATTATTAACAATCCAGGATCTTTGGTAACTCAATTTTTTAGCTATAATTTTGATTTTAACTATTTCTTCCCAGAAAATCCCCAATTGTGGCAGCGCATCTTAGTGTTTATACCTTATTTAATGCTAGGACCGATGATATACTTAATATATTACAGTACTTTGGGTAATTCTCAAATTTTATTTCACAGTTTTCGAGTTTTAAGGACACCAAGATATTTACGAAAGGTTAAACACTGGGGAATGATATTTGTATTGATGTTAGGCATATTATCGCTTGTATCTTCAATATATAGTTTGATTTCTGATTTTCCTATTCTGTGGGGCCAGTACTCGGATATTACAACAAGCTATAAGGATTTACAAGGAGGATTTTTAGAAAATCTTATTATTAATATAATGCGCGAAGTATTGCATGTTGATCAAAACGGATTAGATGATTTTAAGTATTTTACCTCAATTGTGCCCTTAGATTTTATACTGTTTATTATTACTTCAGTAGGATTTGGATTATTAGGTTTTTCATCTGAATTTCTTAAAAAAGAACCTCTTAATCGCCCCTTATTAGTTAAATTTGCAACTTATATCTTAATAGGTATTGCATTTAACATATTTCTCAATATTCTCACAACATGGCCATGGGTACTTCCCGAAAATTTCCATTTCCTTACTCTTGAATTTTCAGATCCAGAATTTCAAAAAATCGTTTTATTTTTCTTTGGTCCTTTGCTTGTTGTACAAAATATTTTAACAGTTTTGTTTTTAACATATAATATTTTTGGCAATAAGCAAATGCGTTATCAAATTGATTTCAATATTTTAAATGAGGCAATAAAAAATCGCGAATATCCAACTATAGAATTTTTAAGTCGCAATTCCAATCCAAATTTAAGGTTTATGGTTGTAAACAGCATATTTGAACAAATCGATGAAATAATTTTGATTCAAAAAGCCGAAAATAAAGAAAAAGAAAAGATTTTGGATCCAACTCTTATAAAAATTATACAGAATCTCTTAATTGACAAAGATATACGAATTCATCAAATAATTACTAATTTATTTGAAAAAATTGTTGATAATTGCTCTATTAGTGAAATACTTCCCTTAGTTTCCACTTTAACCTCAAACAAGGAGGTAAACAACGATATTCTTTCAGATTACGAGTCAATTTTAAATAAGTTTACTACCAAGCATTCTTCTGACTTAGAACGAATAATCAAAGAGTTATATCGCACCAAAATAACTACATCTGGAGAGCAGTTAATTCTTTCATTAGTTAAAAACATTAGTCATATACATCCTTCTTCTCTTCAAAAAATTCTTATGCATCTACTTAATTCTGAAAATCTTTTCTTGCAAAAAGGCGTATTTGATATTGTAGGTGCAAATTTGAAGATCTTATCTAACCAACTAGAAGAAATATTTGAGATTGGAATAAAATTGTATTACCATGCAGATTTTGCTTTGAAAAAATCAATTTTAACTGTTAATTCTCAGATTGCGATTAAGAATTCAAGATTGATGGAAAAATTTTTCAATACTTTCAATTTGGAAAAACTCTCCAAAGATGAAGAGAAATTGATCTTTTTTGGAGCAGCAATTCGAATTATGGGAGAAAAAAAGAATCAATTCGATTATATTTTTGAGAAAATTAAACCTTTACTATCAACAGAATCAGAATTTCTTCAAGAAAAAATTGCAATCTCTTTTGGATCATTATTTTCCTCAACAAGTTTACAACATTACTTGGTCCACATTCACCCATTTAGCTTACAACTATCACAGATGGAAAATCAGATAATATTAGAGAATTTATTTGCTTCTTTTGATTTTATGATGAAAATTAATCCTGAAATAATAAAAAGCCATTTGTATATTAAAGGTTTATTTAACATTTTAAAGAATAGTGAAGAACAACTTAAGAAAAAAATCATTATTTGTCTATCAAATTTTCAAATTTCTATTGTTTTCCCAAAAATTGAACAAACTGTTGAAGATATTTGTGTTCCCCTTATGAAAGGTCAAAAAAAGATGGATAATAAGGAAAGAGAATTGTTAATTGCGTTAGAAGATTATTTTGCAGCAGTTGTTCCTAATAATGGAGAGCTATTCACTTCTTCACAGATTTATATAAACCTTTTATCCACCCCATGGAAAGAGTTGAAACTTCAAAATTATATTACAGATTTATTCAAAATTGGTGCATTTGCAAACTTTGGATTTTTCTGTCGTTATTTGAATTATTTTCAAACAACTTCTTTACTACAAGAAGATATCCGAGAAGGATTAATATTTTCTATTAAAAGCTATTATGCAATTGCTTTACTTGATAAAAAAGCCAAATCTCCCTTCTCAATTGAAAGTTCTCTGATAGATTTACCAATATTTGAAGATCTACGAAAGGAAAAAATAAAAGATGTTGCATCGATTATTGAAAAAGAGTGTAATTATGATGCGCTGAAAGAGAAAATCAATGATTTCTTGAGTACTAACTCGATCCAGTTAATTCAAACAAGTTTAGATTTTATATCCAAAATACTCGATTATATACCTCAAGAACATAAACTTTTTTATCCAAAAATTATAAAATTGATTTCAATTAAGGATGTAAATGTACATATATCAATAGTGAAAATTTTAGGAAAATGTGCGCATATCCAACCTGATTTATACATCCCTAAACATATTCAAAGGAGATATAATAAAAAGCGAGTAAAAGATCAAATTGATCCTCAATTTTGGTCATATCAAATATTTCCATTAATCGTAAATGTTCTTTCATGGAAAAAATCAATCGATATTGAATTCATCTGGGATTTAATTGATTTCATCTTAGAAAACACATCTGATATAATGATTTTTATAAAGTTTCTGAAAAATTCTCTGCAGAAATCAACCAATTCAGATGTGAAGGTTGCAATATTGGATGTTTTTCAAAAATTACCTGGTATCTACAAAGATAAAAGACTTCATTCTATTTTACTTAAATTATTAAAATCAAATAATGAAAAAGTAGGTCTTGTTGCTTTAAAATTATTATCAAATATGCTGGTTAATGGATTGGAAGTTTTAGAAAATATTAGATCGAGCCATAGTGATTATTCGCATATAGATAAATCACTTCAACGCTTAATTGAGAATCAAATGGATAATTTCTTTAAAATTAAACCGAAACAATTATCTTCAATCGCACTAAAACAAGAATACCTTAATGTATTAGAGCAATTTATTTCTTTTTCAATCGAATTCAGTTATATTTTTGCATCTTTGGCGCAAATTCTCAAAGAAAAATCAGTTAATTTAACTGAGAAAGCATTAAAAATAGCAATGAAAATAATATCAATTCATCCTCAGGCGCTATTTATTGGAATAAAATTTTACCAAAAGACACTTTGGGTACCAGAAATTTCAACAAAAAAGCTTATTCTACATCAAATTTCGAAAATATATAAAGAACAAATATGTAAAATCTCAGATTTGGAATCAAAAGAAAAGATAGTAGGACAAATACTTTTAATACTCTCTAATTTTTCTTATATTGAAGAAAAGGAAATAGATTCACAAGTATTGAAGTTAATTCATTCCATTTTCTTTGACAATCCCGATATGTTACCTAAATTTTCAGAGATTTTGATTAAAATAATAGAATATCAGTACAGAAATAATTCATTCGACATTTTCATTGAATATTTAAATATATATTTCAACAATTTCGATCAACTAAAAACAGCAGAGAAAAAGCTTCAAGTAATCAAGTTAATATATCGATTCAGCCGATATAAAAATGAGAATTTTGCTTTGGGTGTAATTCAATATATACCCAAGATAATCAATTCTTTTCCTGTAAAAATAAACACGGTATTGGGAATTTTATATAATTTTTGCAGAATTTCCAATTCTTCAGTTTTACTTAGGACTTTTTCCAGCTTTAATTCAATTATAGAAACAACTCCCGAATTAACAATTTCTATAATGAAAAATCTTCAAAAAATTCAATCAAAGTCTCAAAGTGTGGCAATTCATGATTATTTAGAGAAATTAGACGAAAAATATAAAGAAGAAAAACTTATTCGCACCAAAACCAAAGAAAAAAATTGAACAAGAAAAAAAAGAATTGATATAAGATCAAAGCAAGTATCTAAAAGGGAAAATGTATAACTTCTGAAATTTGATATATATATGGATAAGTTGGCTTAATTCCGGTTATTATTGTATATATAATAAGAAATGTTAGATACCCAAAAATCATATAGAGAGAGCATACATTAAACGGTTTTGTATGCTTCTTTGATTTGATCAATTGAATTATTATAAGAATTAAAATGAGAATTAATAATCCACTAAATACTAGCCCCCATTGACCTTCTATAAATCCAAAAGCATTTCCAATACCAATAAAAAAGCTCATTAAGCGAAGAATCTTATCTTTTTTGCTGTTATACTCATCTTTTGTGTCTATTTTTCGTTCCATCTTTAAAAAAAGGAGGATCATCATAAAATATCCCAATCCAGTAAAGAAATGAGAAGCAATTTCATCCCAAAAATACAACCCTAACTGTAATTGTTCTAATGTAGAATTAGGAGGAATTACTGTTCCTTCATCAATCATTGAATGCATAAATTCATTAAGTTGATTGGCAATCATATGAGAAATTATTCCAAAATTATAAATAATCAAAAATGTAATAAAAAGTGTTTTATACCAATTGCGCCAATAACGCTTTGTAGGAATTTGGTCTTCTAAAATTTCAAAAACATGTAAGGTATTTACAGAGAACACAATACCCAGCAATATAATATCCATTAATTCTGCCAAATCCATTGAAAATGAAACTTGTTTATCTAATTCTGAAATAACAAACGGAATGGTTACGACTGGAAGAAATAAGCGATATATTATGGCAAATAAGAAAAGTAATCCGTAACTTCCATAAAAGAATATAATAGTTTTGCGTAATTCCACATTTTACACCTTGACTGCGTTTTGTTTAAAAGAATTAAAATTTCCCTGATTAATTTAAATTAATTCTATCTTGGTGCTAGCATTCTAATAAAACTAATGAAAATTTTGATTATTGTTACTTTTTGTACAAATTTATCTTTATTTAGGGCCATGCTCAAAATCAATTGGAGAGTAAGAATGAATGGCAATGTATTCAGATTAGTACGAATAAGTTTATTGAAATATTTCAAAAAAGAGTGCGGACATATTAATCTGCGGGGAATCTTACTCAATACAAGATTTTAGGATTTTGTTTTCGGTTTTCTATTAAGAAGTGTTGAATTTCATAATACAGGAATTTAAAGCAATTAATACTTTGGATTAGATTTGCAGGATTTTTTTCCATAGATTTAAGCAGATGAATATAACCAATTGAACGAATGTTAATGACAATTGATTTTTCATATATTTTTTTATCCCTTTCTTTATAATAATGTAATTCCATAGATATTTCTATTCTATACCAAAAAAATCCTTTAAAAAAAAAAGCGAATAAATTTGAAGAAAAAGTCTAAAGGAAATGGCGAAGTGCAAGAATTATTCGAGTTTCTCAAGGATTAAGTAAAATTATAACAAGAGTGAACACTTTTAGAATAATTATAATATAAAAAACAATTACTATTAGAATTTTCTTTTCAATTGATTTAAATTCTGATTTGGAAGAAATCATTGTTCATTGACTATAAGAAACATCCTCTATAAAAGAATTAGCCAATATCTCGGTAATTTTCCAAGCTCATAAAATAAGAAATACTATATGATTAATTTTTTATTCAAGTGATTAAAATTATCAGAAATCAGAATAGAAGAAAGAAAAGGAATGATAAAAATTGGACCAATAGAAGATTTATATATGTGGTATACCTTGAATAATATAGTATTATACCTTGAGTGGCATAGTATATGGTGAATAATATGATTAAAAGAATAAAGTCTTTTCAATCCGATAGCCTCATGAGTGATTCAGATTTTCGTAACTTTGTCGAGAAAGCCGAATCTGAGATACTACGAGGCATCTCAACCATTTCTGTACTAAAAATAATCGATAATCACTCTATAGAGGGAATCTATGGTTATCGAATATTACAAGAACTTGAAGCAACTACTAAGCAGATGTTGATTATTGAAGAAGGAACATTATATCCACTTTTAAAAAAATTAGAGAGAGATGCTTTAATTCAAGCAGATAGAAAAATTGTCAATAATCGACCGCGAAAATATTATTATATTACACCAAAAGGTCGACGCATTCAAAATCACCTCACAGGGTTTTTTAATAAACTCATTGAATCGATGTCAACCTTATTTGAGATGAAGGTGGAATTACATGAAACCAACTTTTTTTGCCCGAATTGCGCAAATATTATCGATATTTCACAACCTGATGTTAGATTTTGCGAAGTATGTGGTCTTAATTTAGAAGGTTATATCGCAAATAATAAAACAATGGAGGAAAATCAGAATGAATAAATATAATATGGAAATAGAAATTAAAGCATTTTTAAAAGATGTAGAAGAAAAACTTCCTGGATGGCTGAAAGATGATAAATTTGAAAAACGGGAAGTGCTAAACGAATTAGAAGAACACATCTGGGATAAAGCAGAAGAATTAGCAATGGGAGGTGAAATCACCTTAGTTCATGTGCAACAAGCAATTGACTTGATGGGAACACCTGAAAGTATTACTCGTGAATATAAAAAGCGAGGAACTCCTTATATTTATATCACTAAAGAATGGTGGGAGATTTACAAGAAAGTGCTTACCATTGCTGTAGTCTCATTAGCGGCTATAAATCTAATCGTATTCTTTGCTCAAATACTCAGTGTACCTTTTTGGGAGAATTTCATAGGGATATTTGGCGGATTATGGAATTCCATTTTGCCCACTTTTGTAATTATCACAATTATTTTTGTTGCATTAAGCATGCAAGGCTATCTTCCTAAAGATTTAGGTCAAGATACGTTAAAAATAAAGAATGCTATAAGTAAAGAAATTCATATAGAATTTGAAACCAAAAAATCAAAAAAGAGGACAAAATCTCCAATAAATACCAAATCATTATTAAGTGAAGGTATTTGGGGTGCATTCTGGGCAATTATGATGATAATTCAACCGATCGAAGCAATTAATAATCAATTTACTCCAGAATTCTTAGAATTTATACGATTGTGTGGAATGTTGGGTATGATTGAAGCAATTATCAAAATTTCTCAAGTATTTGCTGGAATTCAGAGAATTCGTACTCAACAATTGCTGATATTAGGAATGATTATTGTACAAATTTTCTATATTCAGCGATTTTTGTGGGCTGTTGACATTCCTGAGGTTCTTCGCATGTTTTCTCAGTGGAGCTTCGATCCATCAGGGATTTTTAGAATAATTTTATGGATCTCGATTGTAGGAACTGCAATTGGGTGCCTAGAAAAATTAGAAAAAATAACTTCCTATTCGGGAAAATTACACAGATATAATGCAGTACATGAAAGAAGTTACTCAATAAATCGAGATTAGAATGATTAGTAGACTTTTTACTTTGTTGAATCGCAGTAAAAAGTTCCATAATAGCGATTTTATCGCCATTTTTTTATATTTTCTATAATAAAATAATGTTAAGAAAGAATTTGTATAATTTCGGAATAAATTTTAGGAATATTAATATTGTTGAGATTAAAAAATAATCTAAAATGAGATAAAAGACAACAGAGTGATTATTTTTTCTTAAATTGAATTAATCTTGTTGTAATACATTTAATAATTAAGTTAAGGAAATTTTAGTAGGTGGGAAAAATGAAGGAAAAATTGTTAAGTCAGATAAGTAGATAAAGATTTCGCAATGAAATTAAACAAATCTACACACGATCATCCAAAATTTCACCACAATGAGGACAATGACGGCCATGTGCAATTTTCTCCCATTGCTTTCCAAATTTTTCCTTTAACTTTGTATTTAAATCGGATAAATCACTTGGAATAATTTCCATCATTGAGAGATGGTTAGTTCGATAAAATTTACGCTTTTTTTCCATAGTTTCTTTATATTTTTTTCCTGAAAATCCAAAAAATTCCAAATAAAGATCTAGATCAGGCAAATACCAATCATATTTGTATTGATGAGCTGCTGATTTTACAATCACATCTTCATATTTATGTGCTATTCCATTTCTGTAAAGAAAATTATCTACTAAACACTCAGAAATAGAACGTACCACATCTCCATCCAAACATACATATCGGGAAGGATATTTTGCTTGATAGGCTTGAACAGTGCGATTTTTCTGCCACAAATTCGCAATAATAACAATTAAAATGACTAAAATGATAATAAATCCCATTAAAAGGAGAAAAAGTTCTGTATTCCACTCCATATTCACGATATATTTCCAACTCTATTTAAATACATAGCTGAATTGATTTTTTCAACTTTCTTTCTATTAAATATCTACTCTTTTATTATCTACTCTTTTATTATCAACTCTTATATTATCTACTCGTATATTATCTACTCTTTGAATCTTTACGCTATTATTTTTTTTTTTTGTTTGATACCAACTTTATCACTTGACCTCTAAAGAGTTCTCGCGCTAAGAAATGAACACCATAAATTATTTTAAATCAGTTTTCCTAATGGTACCCAGAGTGAGTTCGGTGAAAGAATTTAAGCAAAAAATTCATGAATTACGCGATAGGCTTGATTTTGACAATGGAACTGCCCAAAAAAATAAAACACTGTTGCTAACGTTAAAAGATCTTTGTCAATCCACACTAGAAGAGACAAATGATCAAAACCTTAAAGAATTCATATTCCAAGAATTGAATCGTATTGAAAAAGATATGACAAAAATCAAAGGAATCAGCCACGACTTAAAATCGGGCATCTCTGGAAGATCTTCAACATCATTTGATAATATTTTCATACCAAAACGACCCACAAAAGAAGCACTTACTTCAATTCAAGTGGGGGGGTTTGATCCAAGCAGTTCTCCAATTTTGCGAAAATTATCCCAAAAATCTGTTTTTGCTTCGAAATCTCTAAAAAATAAAACATACAAAAAAGTTCAACAATCAACAGAAAATAAATCAAATCCAGCGATGATTCAACCAAAGAATAATGATTATGAAGAAGAAATTCAAACAATATCTGAAAAAAATGTACAAGACATTAAGCAAACAGATGATCTAACTTCAAATCAATCAATCAATCAAACTAAAAGTCAAACTAAAACTCAATCTACTGAAGACATTTTTGAACAAACTGAAGAACAAATTAAAAAACTCCAATCTTCTTTGTCTGAAATTGCCTCTGAACCATTTCCTGATTCATTAAATGAAAAAGAGATTAGCAAATCGAAAGAAACACAAAAAATGCCATCAGAGTCTCCTTATAAATCAGCAAAATTGATAATTTCCCAATTAGGTTTAGAAATTCAATTAAATTTTGATCAAACAACATATCGAATTGGTAGAGACCTATTTGCAACTATAGAAATTCCCATTGAATTACCTGATAATTTCTTTGAACCTATAATTCCACTTTCAAATGAATCTGAAAAACCTTCAGAGCATTGCGTGATTGAACAATCTAAAAGAGGAGTTTTTCGTATCAAGGATCAAGCTAATCTTCAAAAAACATACATGAATAACCAATTTCTAACTTCAGAAGGATTAAATCTTCATGATGGTGATACTTTTATCTTTCCTGTGCTTATCAATGATCAATTAGCATCCTTAAGTATCGAATTTCGAATTTTGGATTAATTTTAGTATTTTTTTTCTTTGATGAGAAGTTAACATCCTTTTTTCATACATTTTTCTAATAGATTTCTCTAATAATTGCTTTTCTGTTTTATTTTTTTGAGAATTCTTAGCTATTTGGATTGTATCATAGAGAATTGTTATGAGAGAATCAAATCCCAATGTTTTATATCCAGATTCAATCGATGGAGGGGTCCAAGTTTCCATTATTCTTTCTTTAATTAGATTACAGTATTGCTTATTGAGCTCAAAGCCAATACCGTGCCGATTCAATAAACGGGTCATTTTTAATGTAGTACCTGACCCTAAAAATGGATCTACAACTGTTTCACCCACAATAGTGTGCATTTTTATTAAGCGATATGGAATATCTTCAGGAAAAGGGGCACTATGTCCAAAAAGATTTTCACCTTTTGGATTAATTTTAATCACGGGAGAAATATCATCCCAAATACACCTAACAGCCCAATGTCGCCATTCTTCTTTTGTTAATAAACTTTGATTCATTAGTTCCTTTGACACTTTGCGCGTTTTTCCTGCTTTTACAAAGGTAAAAATCTGCTCAAATGATGTATTTGAAGCAATATTGGTTGGACGAGGATAAGAACCCCAAGATACAGTGTTAATATAAGCAGATTTATCCCAATAATGCATCCCGCTTAAAAAACAGTTGTGAGATCGAAAAAATGCTTCAATATCATGCATAATATTCTTTATAATTCTAAAATTAAATCCAGAAAGTGAAGAAGATATAGGTAATGGTTGAACATTTATACAAATCTTTCCATTTGGTTGTAATATTCTTAAACACTCACTCCATACTCGATTTAAAGATGTGATATAATCTTGATAACTTTGACCAAAACCTATTTGCTCCCCTCCATAATCCCGTACATTCCAATATGGAGGAGAAGTTATTACTAATGTTACAGAATTATCTGGGATCATACTCATTTTTTCTGCTGATTGGAAATATATAGTCTGTCCAGCCAACTTTAGAATATTTGTAGATGAAGAAGCGCACATAATACTTAAGCTAATTAACTCATGAAATCATTTTAATGATTGGTGAATTAGATTGAAATGTTACTTAATCACAATATCGAGGTAATTAAATAGATGCCAGCATAATTAACAGTAACATGCATCCAATTCTAATTATTATTCTATTTTTCCTTTTATTTTTACTTGCTACCCTTTTTATTTGGTTTTTTATCACGTTTCGTCCAAACCCTACACGAGAAATCTTTTCTAATGGCAAGAACTTGGTAGTTTATGCCTTAAAAGATCGAATGGTTAATAGTTATTTGATACAATCTACTAAAACAACTATTTTAATCGATGCTGGTATAAGTAATGCTACTATTGAGGAGATAAAATCGTTGGGAATTTCACCTGCTTCAATTCAAAGGGTCTTTTTAACCCATTCTGATTATGATCATGTAGGATGTATTCAATTTCTTCCTAACGCCCAAATTTATTTAAACAGCAGAGAAATCCCACTAATTACTGGAAAAACACCAAGATTTGGAAAAAAGAAATTTAACTCAATGGCTCGCTCTGATTTTATTGGCATTGAAAATGAAAACTCAATTGAAATTGAAGATATTACTATTAAACCAATTTTTACTCCAGGTCATACTATCGGTCATACATGCTATTTGCTTAATGATTGCGTTCTCTTTACAGGTGATACTCTTCGCCTGCTTCCATCAGGAAAAATTATTCCATTCATGTTGTTTGTAAATATGAACAATGCCCAACAACGAGAATCAATTGCACGTATAAAATCTCTTCTAGCAGAGCACCCAATTCAGATCATGGCAACCGGACATAGTGGAATTAGGAAGTTTGAATAAAATCTAATCTACACTATTGCAATAAAATTCTTTTGTTATTGTATAAAAACGATCTTTAGAATAAAGAATGCTTCTAGATGAAAAAATAGTAATATTTAGATAATCCTTCTCTATGAACAAGACTAATATAATCTTTATCTTTAATTCTATGCTTTTTGATGATTTTGAGGAGAGTAATTATATATTAATTTATTTTTTATAAGACTTTATTTTACAAAAAACAATCATAAAAAAAGAATATTATTTGATTGTGCAAAATAATTATTAGATTTACCCTAAATATTATAATTTTCCCAACTATGCTTTAGTTTTCATCCACAGTTGCTACACATTTGAAAAAAAATCCCTATATTGATCTGAGATCTCTCAAAAAATCCCCATTTTTTCTTTAGCACGTAAAAACATACTAAGATAGATCATTGACCGAATCCTTTTTGTCGACCAATCTTTCCCCCAGATCAACCCCATCGCCACAAAATTTTCCCGAAATGACAAACATTTATATATCCATCCATCCATTAATACATTAGTAAGTATTGCGGGAAGGTCATATAGAACTTGCAGTTTACTGCAGGAACAATACTTCCTCATCACAATACTTCACACGGAGGATTAATCGATATGAAAGTATTTGCATGGAGCCCAATTCGCGAACTTATGAAAGAAGCGGGCGCAGAAATGGTTTCTAAAGATGCTGTAGATGAACTTATCAGCTATTTGGAAAAATACGCCAAAGCACTAACAACACGTGCTCTTGAAATGACAAGACATTCTCAAAGGAAAAAACTTACAAAGTCTGACATGGAGATGGCTTTGGAATTAATGGATTAAAAATCCAAATAAGGAGTGAATGAAAAATGACCAAAGTATTTGCATGGAGCCCAATTCGTGAACTTATGAAAGAAAGCGGCGCTGAGATGGTATCAAAAGATGCTGTCGATCGTATGATCGAGTTTTTAGAAGTTGAAGCGAAAAAAATTACGAATAAAGCACTTGAAATGACAAGACACAGTGGGCGTAAGAAATTAATCGCCGATGACATTAAGTTAGCTTTAGAATTGCTTTAAGATTATAAAGAGAATATTTTTTTTTTCACTTTGTTAAAAATAAAAGAGATATCTTCAAAAGAATTATTCTCAATATCTCTCAAGTTGAAGTTCTCTTTTTAGAAGAATGAGCAGGTTATTTTTCGTTTAGATATTTTTCTTTACAAATTCTTTAGGTATAACAATTTAACTTTTTTATTTTACATACCAACATGGCATTACTAGATAAGTAGATTTTCGCTCATGTGAACGTTTGTAGTGAATTATTTGTATATTCAAAGTAAATCTATAATTTATTTAACCTGGGGTGAAAATAGGAGAATAAATTTAAAAAAAGAGCAAAACTTCACTCTGATTTGATTCTATTTAATATTCTTTTTGACCTTTGATTAAATAATCGTTATTGAATACTTTTATTCTCCAAAACTTTACTAAAAATTAATTGACAGATGAATATTCGCCAAAAAATTTTGATAATTTTGAGGAATTAACAATCCAACGATCAAGATAGATAAAAGGCGTATCCACTACCCCAAAAATCCATTTTGTAATGGTTTGTGCCACGATCAATTCCCAAACCAAAAACCAAAGACCTTGAAAGAGTCCAAAGCCTAATGTGATGAAAATTGCAGAATCTAACATCAACATGGGGACATCAGAAAAAATACTGCGCACCCAGAGATATTTACCTTTGGTAAGTTTCTTCACCCACGTGAAAATTACAGCATCTAGATTATTTGTAAGTAGAAAGGTGATCCACGAGGCTGCAACAATCGCGGTTTGTTGCTGGAAAATTGCTAACCATGCATCAGGAGAAACCCACCAAGAATCACCCGCAGGCAGTTCGTTTGCAAAAAAGATAAACATTACCATTAATATTTGAGTAATAAAAGCAATAAAAACCATTTTATGGGTTTCTTTTTGCCCGAAATGTTCATTCATGGTGTCTGTTAGCTGAAATAAAAATGGAAAAGTAAGAACACCTGCAGGAGGTTCCCAAATACCAATTTTCACAATTTTTAAAGCTAAAATTTGACTTAGTGCTAAATAAATTACATATACGGCGATAATTCCCTCAGATTTGTGAACTTTCCGAATATAAATTGACATAAACACAGTAGAAAGTAAAAGTGAGAGAGCCCACACGATCCAAATTCCAACTTGTGCCATAATTTTTCTTAAATTTACTAATTTCTAAAAGAATTTATTAGTGGGAAAACATTGGATTTTTGACGATGAGCTTTTTTGGTCAAAATCCGGAATGGAAGCAATGGGCAGATCGCTTTGATGTAACTTTAGATAAAGTGGTTAAGAATAATAAGGGCTGTTGGTTGACTTTGAATTTCATAATTGATCAACAGACTTGGGAACATGTGGAGAATTTAGGTTTGGATCCGTATTTTGAAATGACATTACCACAGTATTTCACAGGAAAAATGTGGGATCGAATTCGCATAAAGGAAATCAAAAAGGTTCCCCGAGAAAGTCCAGATGAGGAGATTTTCCAGTTTGAAATCATCAGAAAATATGATCCAACTAAACCTAATCCTCAAGATTCATCAAGTTCCAATTAAATCCTTATATTTTTATAAAATTAATATAAGACCCTCAAATTTCCTGTAAATTATCTAAAGACCATTAAATCACCCGAATTCCCCATAAAATCATTAAAGTCACATATAACGCCACTTAAAAATCCGTAAATGCCCATAAAATCACCAAACACACAAATTTCCATTTCAAATTAATTATTATTAGCAATTTTTAACCAAATATTCAAATGTAAATTAATAAAAAAAGGATTATGTGAACATGAGTAATTCAACCCATAAACCGGATTCTTCTACGCAATTAACTTCAGAGAATATTAAGAATGATAGTTTTAATCGTCTTTATCACAAAAAAGGTAATAAAACGAAGAAAGAAAAAGGTACTAAAACAGAGAAAAACACTAAAAATAAGAAAAAATATTCCGATGAGAGTATAGTTACTCGATTATCGATTATATTGGTTATTATTGTTTTCATAATTAAGGTAAGTGTTTCTTTTATTACCAGAAGTTTATCTTTTATAGTTGAACTTTCTGATTCTATAATAGATTTGGTAGCTGTTTCAATTACGTTTATCGCACTAAAAGAAAGTCAAAAAGAACCTGATTTTGAGCATATGTTTGGTCATGAAAAGATTAATTCATTTGCTGCATTTTTACAGAGTTTACTAATTTTAGGATTATATGGGGGATTACTTTTCAGCACTATAGAAAATTGGATAAACGGAACTCTAATTGAAACATCCAACACTTTATGGGGAGTAGGTGCATTAGTGCTAATAATTACATTAGTGTTTATTATTTCTCATAAAATAATTCAAATTGGAAGGAAAAGTAAAAACCAATTAATTCTGGCCCAAGGAACCAATTTTCGTGGCGATTTTTATCGTAATATTACTGTAATATTCAGTTTGACAGTATCATATTTTGGTATTAAATATATCGATGCAATTGTTGCGATTTTATTTTCACTTAAAGCAATTTTTGAAGGATTCCAAATATTATTACAAAGTTATAAAGAATTAATCGATACTAACCCAATTTCGAAAGAACAAGTTGAAAAATTGCAGAAAAAACTAGAAAGTCTTCCAGGAATTCGAGAAATCCAAGATCTTAAAATTAGAACTGCTGGTAATAAGCTCGATTTATCACTATGTATTAAAATTAAGGGAAAACAAAGAGCATTTCAAATAGATTTGATTAACGAAAGAATGCGCAAAATAATTGAAAAAGAATTTTTAGAATATAATTGTAACACATATTTCTGCACTCAATCTCCCAAAATACACCCCCATTTGACTGACATTCAATGGATTTCTAATATAATAAGAAAATTAGCAGAAAACAACTCATTTATAACCAATGTTCACAATATTGCTATAGATCAATTCAAAGACGATTTTTTAATTCAATTACATATGGATATTCCAGGTACATTATCATTATCTGAAGGACATGAAATTATCACACAATATGAAAAAGATTTAAGGGATATTATAAATCAAACACTAAATCAAAGCACAAATATTGAGATAATTACACATTTAGAGCCAACACATGAATATGAGAGAGTACATTCTCATCCTGTTTTAGAACAAGCTCCTGAAGATCTTAAAGTTGAAATAGAGCAAATTGTGAAAAAATTTCCAGATGTTAAGGAGATTCACGATGTCCGAATATTGACAGAAGCAGAAGGGTGGTTCCTTTCATTTATGATACACATCGATGGAAATATTTCAATTATGCGAGCACATGCTCTTAACGAGCAAATTGAACAGGTGCTTTTTACTCATTATCCTCAATTGAAGGACTGTACAATCCATACAGAACCATATGAAAATGATTAAGTTATAATTCCTTTGATAAATATTTCATTAACATTATTGAAAAGAGAAAAAAATATTTGATTCTTATTTTAAGAAAGATCAATCTTTTTTAAGAATTTAAAATTCAATTTACTACGTGCAATAGGAGGCGTTTATAAATACATGAAAGAAAAAGAAATGCACGTTTCAATCAGCTGGCATCCACTGAAGCGTTATGTAAAAATACCACAGATCTTGCGAGGGCCTCTGGATATGAATATTATCGATGTGATTTATCAAATTGATAAGCAATATTTCAAGAACCGAAAAAATTCAAAACGCAGCCATCGCTTAGATTTTATGGCTCCAAAAATAAAAAGCAGCTTGCAAATGTTGTGGAATCCAGAAACAGGAATGTTTTATGATGATGTTGGAGTTGAATGTAGAACTCCACCTCCTGAATCTCGTACAGTTCCTGTCGAAATAGAATGGAAAACACCTGTACCTAATAATGCATGGATAGTCTTGATGCCAGATGCACAATGTTGATGAAATGCAGTAGAAGAGCGGTTGAAACCTGGAAAATTTCTAAACGGATTAAAAACCCAGTGCGGTGAAGATTCAGAAATATATCAATTCTACAATAAGCAATATCATCAAAAGACTTTATCTCAAGATTTGAATGAAGTGAAAGAATAAACAAAATGATCAAATTGCTTCGATCAATGTCTTTCACCAACGCCATGCAAGAGGCTACCTTGAGAAATATTTTTTCAATTCTTTTTCAAGTACGATAGAAATTCTGGATATAATCTGAATATATATTCTATGTATTAAAGCTTTGAATAATATCAGAAGGAATTTAGGTATAGATTTCATTGTATTCATTGCGAGTAAAAAACGGATCTTAATACTATTCTGGAATACTAGATAACCGTTTTTACAAGAAAAGAAATTATTATAGAGATATAATTTAAATCGTAAATAGGCAACACCGATGCGAAAGACTGTTCAAATTGCTGGAATTTCACTTATTTTAAGTACCCCCGATGAAATACCTCATATTCAATGGATCGGTGGTGAGTTATATTTATCTCAACTTTTAGCAGCATGGACTATAGTGGATACAAATCATGATATTCCTATGAGTCCGCAAATTTTAGGAAAACCAGGAGTAGGAAAAACAACTTTAGCTTATAGTGCTGCAAAATCACTTAATCTTCCTGTATATATATTTCAATGCACAGTTGATACTCGTCCTGAAGATCTTTTAATAACTCCTGTAATTGGAGAGAATAATACCATCGAATATCATGCAAGTCCACTTGTCACTGCTTTGATTGAGGGAGGAATTTGCATTTTAGATGAAGCAAACCGAATGGCAGAGAAATCATGGGCTTCTTTAGCACCATTATTAGATCGTAGAAGATATGTAGAATCTGTTATAGCTGGAATTAAACTCTCTGCCCATCCAAATTTTCGAATATGTGTTACAATGAATGAAGATTCAAGTACCTTTGAAATCCCAGAATATATTCACTCTCGCTTGCAACCCCAAATTTTCATTGAATTTCCAGATTCAGAAGAGGAATATCAAATATTAAAATTTAATATTCCTTATTCTCCTAAGCAAATAATTGACTATACAGTCAATTTTCTACAAAGAGCCCATAAAGCAAATAAGGATTACACAATTAGAGACGGAATCAATATTTGTAGATATTATTTAAAAATCGAACAATATTTCTTTAATAAATATCATTCTCAAAAATCAATTTCATCTGTATCATCTACTGAAGAAAAAAATGACAAAATGCGCGACAAATCTATATATTATTCAAAAATGGATGAACATGTGGAAGAAACATCACCTATAAGGACTAATTCTCCCAATAAACCATCAACTAAAGGTTCATTTGATTCTTTACATGAAAATTCTCAAGAGAATCAAATTCAAAAGGATAGAATAAATAAAAAATTATTTCAACAAGCAATTTTTCATATTCTCGGTGAAGAGGGTTTTAATTTTTATTTAGGAAAAAAATCAACTAAATCCGATAATTCACTTCAATTTCAAGATATCTTTGATCAATTAAATGCAATTTTTTATGATGAAACTATTGATAACCCTGGATATCATAATGATCTTTCTTCTGATGAAGAGAACTATAATGAAAGGTTTGAAAATGATAAAGAAAAAACAGAGAAATACCATAATTTTAGAAATGAAGAAACTTTCTTTGATGAGCTTGATGAATTTAATGAAGAAGATGAAGATTTTCTTGATTTATTAGAAAAAAGTGATATCAAATGGAATTCTGAAAAAGAGAGAAAAGATTTTCTTGAACCAATATTGGATGATGATCTTGATGAAAGACTTAAAAAAGAACCCCTAGATAGAGATCCGAATGAAATAATTAGGGAATTTTTAGAACGTAAATATCGAGAGAAAAAGAAAAGAATAAAAAAAAAACCTTCTAAAGATTCTAAAAATAAAAAACTTAAGCATGGAACTCAGGGGAAAGACCCAAATGATCCGATATAAAAATCTTTTTATTCTTCCAACTTATCACGATTCACTTGAATTTACTACAGAGATCAGGAATATTTTCTATCGTAACCCTCCCGATATAATTGCAGTTGAATTTCCTGAGAATTTAAAACAAGACATCTTAACTGGAGTAGCGCGTTTACCTAAAATTTCAGTGGTTCTATATTTTGATGAATTTTTAAAAACACAATTATATATTCCAATCACTCCGATTGACTCTTTGGTTGAAGCTATTCGACTAGGGGATGAATATGGAATCCCTGTGGAATTTATTGACATTTTTATTAAAAATTACGATCCTCCAGTAATTCCCCTTCCAGATTCTTATGCACTCCATTATATTTCTCTTAAACAGTTTTATTCTATTCTCAATAACACATTAGGACTAAAAAGAAAAGCACAACATTATTATCAAAAAAAACTTCCAGATAAACTAGGATCTAAATATAAAAATAAGAACCAAAATCAAAATCTGAATAATGAAACAAATTCTGATGACTCTCTTCAAGATACATTAAAAATAGGAAAAGACGCAGAACAATGGATGCAATCATCTAAAGAATTGGATGAAATGCGTAATTTATATATGGCGTCTCGATTGCACCAGATTATGGTGGAGAATTTAAATGCAACAATTCTTGTTGTAATTGGATTAAATCATTGGGAACAAATTAAAATATTATTAGATCATAAAATAATTGATTTAGATCTTACAGCTTTTCAACCGGAAGTCAAAACAACTTTACTCAATATTCGAAATAAGGATATGCCTCAATTGTTCCAAGGAATTCCTAATATAATTTTTCAATTTGAGATTTTTCGACATCAGCAAAAAATGAAATGGGATGATTTGGAAAATAAGCAACCGCCAGCAGAACTATTTCAAAATTTCGATGTGTTAGAAGGTATTAGGGAAATTTTAAGTAAATCAATTGAACGATATAAAAATGAATATCAAGAAAGAATTTCAATTTTTAAAATACAATCTTTAACAAAATATGCGAGAAATCTTGCTTTAATTGAAAACCAACTTGTTCCAGATCTTTTTAACCTAGTTTTAGCATCAAAAAGTATTATCAATGATGATTTTGCATGGATTGTCTATGAGGAATGTATAGATTATCCATTCTCTGAAGATCCTGCAGAAATTCCGACTTTAGAACTTTCAAACAAAGGTTTATTCTTAAATGGAAAGTATTTTACCCTTCGGAGAAGTATCCCTATTAAATTAAAAGCTGTAAAGCTCCCTTTAAAACCAAAACCAAAAGAACATTATAAGGGAGAGTGGAAAGATGAATGGAATAAGGGACGATTTCAGCTTGTTTCGCATATACCGGAGGATATTTTTGAAGAGCAATATTTTCATCATATTCGCGATCGTTCTTTTGAAATTCTTCGTGATACATATAAAAAAACCTATAAATTTTCATCTACGTTAATGGACGGAATAGATTTTCGCGAAACTATAAGAAATTGGCCTCTTAATCAGACGATTTATGTGAAAGAAGAATTTCCAATTCATGGTTCTGTGGATAGTGTTGTGATTATTTTTGATCCTGATAATGATCCAAAATCAAATTCAAATAAAGAAAAATACCCATATAAAATGATGTGGTATGCAGAACATCCAAAAGAGAGTGATTTAGCATTTTACAGCACTTTTCCTGGAGTAAATCTTGTTGGGCCAGGTATTTCTCGAATAGAATTAGGAGGAGTTACTTCCTTTTTCCCCCCAAGAAATGTACCAAATGTTTGGTCTACAAAATTTCGAAAGGATTATCCCTTTGTTCAATCAAAAGCAGAGATTCTTTTAACAAGTGCACTTATTTTCGCTCAAAAAAAATTTATAACTTATGTTTCTACATCTAAACCTCGACAAATTTTCTATACATTTGCAGCAAGGCTAAATCTTACAATAATTTTTATCCCATTAAACCGTTTCAATCCGAATAGCTTGCACTCACTACGAAATTTGCATATATTAGCTGGGAAAAATAAACGAAAATTGGCGTATAAATATATTAATAAGCGAAAAATCTAATTGTAACATGATTTTCTTGCCTTTGGATAATATCGATTGGAAAAATTGGGGATCTCGTTTAGATCGGAAGGAATTCATCCATTTCCTAACAATTATTCTAGTTATTTCATTAGTATTTTTCTTTATTGGAATTTTCTTTAATGATTGGGATATTGATAAATATTTTTATGCGAAAAATCAAATCTTTTTTTGGTTTTTTAGAACAATTTCTTATTTAGGTTCCACCATTGCAGTTCTATTTGCTTTTTCTTTGCTTTTTTTCCTTGTAGATAAAAAAATTGCAAGAAGTGCCTTATATTCATATAGTTGCGTCTTGATAATTACTACTTTTTTTAAAATTCTTATTCAAGATTTACGACCGCCGCAAAATATCTATGCAGGCAGTCCAATTGCACAAGGATGGGGTTTTCCATCAAGTATTACTGCAAGTACCATATGTTTTTGGGGATATGTACTATTTCGGGCAAAAGATTTGCAAACTAGAAAGATTAAAAAGATTTTATACTGGATTGGTAGTATTTTAATGTGTATTCTACCTTTAAGTCGAATTGTAATTGGAACTAACGATCTAGAAGACATTCTTGGTGGATACCTAATCAGCTTTGCATTTCTCAGTATTTTCTTAATAATTGATGCTAATTTTATTAATTTTCACTTAAAATATAAAAAATGCGGAATAATTGGAATTTTAAGTGGATTATTTTATTGGGGTATTTTAGTTGCTATTTTTGTGAGAATTTATCCAGAAAATCATGTTCAAATTATTTATGATCTTTCTGTAACTACAGGATTGATAATTGGCTGCTCTTTTAATTTTTATCTAACAGAACAAACCATTAACGTAGATTATTCGCATTTTGCTTGGAAATCTCGTATAATTGGTCTAGTTACATCAATTTTTTCCATTATCACAATTTTTTCTGGATTATGGTTTTTACTCCAAATTATTCCATTTATACAATTTTTTATTGCAATCCCATATATCTTATCTCCAATTCTTAGTATACAACCAGGTATTTGGTTAGCTTCTAAATTTGATGATAGGATTTCAAATTAAATATTTAGTCATAAAGAGTAAATAATCTTATTAGTGTGAGATGTGCGAATAAGTTTCAGTTGATTATATAAATAATTAATAATAAGAAATATTAAAATGGAAATGGATTACCACATCCACGACAAAATTGAGCAGATAATAAATTTTTTGTTCCACATTCTGGACAATATTTGGTATTTAAGTCTCTATTTAGCGAGATTTCCTCTAATTCTTCTTGCAATTCCTTTTGGGTTTGCATTTTAAGGTGATTTTGATCTATTTCCTTATTATTTAGAGGATTTGATACTTTTCGAAAAGGAAATGGAAGGCTTCTTTTTATATCTTGGATATATGAATCGATATCTTTCTTTTCTTTTAATTTAGCTGCTTGATTCAACTTTGAAAAATCGACATTTAATTTTGGATACGAACAATTCTCAAATTTGAACGATCTTAGATTTTTAGCGATATCGCCTAATGATATTATATTCAAGTAATTTGAATCTGCAAACCAAAGCTGTTGCAGCCGTTCTGCCTTTAATGATCTAAAATCGATTGAACAAAAATGAGAATGATCAAGAAATTGAATTGAAACTAAATTTGGAAGAACGGTTTTTCCTAAAAAGAGGGTAGATTGAAGACATTTATGAAACTCCAGCAATTCTAATTGAATGTTTCCTAATAAATCACCTTTAAACTTAATGTATTTGGAATTCTTAAATAACCATCGACGCCATGAAGGAAATTCTCCAATTATATCAAGAATGTCAAAATATTCTGAATTAGAAATAAAAATTTGTTCAAATTTCGCTGAAGAAGGAAAATATAGGGAAAAAGAGAAGTATTTGCAACCTATCATTTCAATATACCTCAAATTTGGCCAGTGCTCACCATCTAATAAAAGATTACAATTTGAGCAATTATGAAATGATAATTTTTCAATATCTGGATTGTAATTAGAAATTTTATTTAAATCATCAGGAAATTTTAAATATCTTTTCTGTTTGAGGAGAAGTTCTTGCAATTCCATCACTTTAATTGAATGATTTTGATTATATATTACTTTTCAAGCCCAATTATTTATTCGATTTCAACTAAAACTTGATCACTTAATTAATATTAAGATAAGATTCAAGATCTGCTAAACTGTGAAACAGACGTCCACCACTTTCTTTAATACAATATTCTACTTGTAAGTTGACTGTACACCCATAATTATCACCTGAAAGCCGAAAATCACTCCTAAATCCATAAATTTTTTTTCCAAGTATATACGCCATTCCAATTTCAGTCGCAGTTCCTGAATCTACATCTGGACCATCCAAAATTGCAAAAATTAAATCACTCGATTGAAGCAATTCCTTATTATTTCTTGCAATTTGAATATTAATTTTTGATAATTCATCAATTGATTTATGAAAATTGAGAATAGCCCCAGAGCGATCCATTACATGCAGATTTTTCATAATTGTATTAATTTGTTTCCCCAATTTTATGTTTTTAGGGTAATTGAAGGGATCAATAACATCAAAATACTTCTTTAACAGATCTTTAATTTGTTGAGTTCCAGTAACTCCTATTTCAGAAAAACCATGGGGTCCGGCAAAATATAATTTTTTCATAATTCTTAAGTTTACAAGTTAATTAATTTTTTTAATCTTTATATTGCATTTCATTTGAAAATTACTCCGACATAATTTATTTTATTTGTAAAATCAAATTATCTCCTAAAATAGCCCTGTTTTTCAA
>NZ_JBPLBG010000046.1:0-33083 GCF_054039255.1 Candidatus Harpocratesius sp. | reverse complement strand
ATTAAGAATTGGGTTATTATTGGATCATAATATCCCCATTTTTGTTTTTGTTGTTCAACATATATTTGTCGAGCATCAGTCATATGTTCTCCAGCCATTAATGTCCATGGATCAGAAGGCATTAATTGCGATAACCAAAAAGTTAAAAACATTACTCCAAGTAAAATTGGAATTAATGCAATTAATCTTCTTATTGTGTATTTAACTAAACTCATATTATGATTTCACCTTTTCCTTTTCTAAAAAAACCTATATTTCTGTAGATTCTGATTTGGACTTTTTAAGTAATTGCTCTTGGAGTGATTCAATTGCTTTGACTTTAATCATTGATTCCCGTTTTTGTACAATTGCTCTAATCCAACCCCCGACAACACCAGCAAATGTATAAACTACAAGCAAAACTAAAATATTCACATATCCTTCCCAAGATGAAAAATATCTGCCGATGGTTGTAAATATTAATTCTCGAGCATTAATTGCTGTCCATATCCAAGAGATTATGATAATGAATGGGACAGTCCAAATATTGTTTTTTATTGAATAAACCACAAAATTTTCCCGATAACTTTGATAAATCCCAATAAATATAAAAATTAGTAAGCTTGTTAAACCAACTGGTATACGATACACGAATTTCATGAAATCAGGAAGATTTAAAGATAATGGGTTAAAATGATAATAAGGATCAAAATTGAGAAAATTCGTGTATACAAACAGAATATGATCTGGTTTGTAGAGATGTGGATTATTTAATATATCAGGAATACCACAGTTTGCAATCCAACCAAAAAATAAGAAATATAATAAAAATACTCCTACAATTATATTTACCATATCTTTAGTTGGATTTATTTTAAGCGAAAAAAACCGCTTTTTAACTAGACTTAATTCTTCATTAGCCATGATATCAACTCAACATTTTATTAATTTAATCTAATCCTTCTGTAAGAAAGATTTTCAGTTGAAATTTATAGTGCTGAATTATAAAAAATTCCATTTTTCTTGGTTTTAACCAGTTTAACTAAAATGGAGGTATAACTTGTAAGCTATAAAAGAAATTCGATTATTTAAGTCTTTCAAAAAATGGAAATTTTGATTATTAATTTTCGATTGAACAACTTATATTCGATTATGAAGGAAAATCTTTTTCATTAAAGTAATTTTTTTGTTTTTACATAGTGAAATAAAACTTTTTATTCTTTTTCTCTTCAAATCTGGGGAAATTTTAATTCAAAGTAATCATATAACAAAATAATTCTATTGTTTAGCCATTTCCAATAATAACAGCTTTCTTCTATTGGAATTTATCCTACTATTAAACTTACCTGATATAATTTTGGATTTTTTATTTTAAATTTTTAAAAAATTGAAAACTTATTATCAAAAAATCTTTACTATTTGCGTGGAGAAATTTTAAATAAGATTTACTTCTCAAATATTTATAATAAAATTTTTCAAAATATTTAAACCATATCAATAAATAAAAATTATAAATTTTTTTGTTGGCCCGAATTTAGAGCGTATCTTTCTTAATATTCTGGAATAATTTCTTATTTTAGAGAGAAAGACATAGTAAAATTTTAGATATAAAAAAAAAATAATCGAAAGATTTAGATTTTTTTAGCAGAACTAATTGTTTTTATAAGATCTTATGTCTGAATAAAACGAAATTTTTAAATAGTTTTAACACTAATTATTAAAATGTTCCTTGAATTTTTAATAAAAATTATTTATTAAAAATCTAGGAAACGAAAATATGTGATTGTTATGAAAAAAGGAAGCATTTATGTCTTATTAGCAGTCTTGATGATAAGCGCCTTTGCTACCGCCCCTGCCGCAGTATTTGCTGCAGAAGATACTGAAACCATGAACTATGGTGTCGGTTCTTTGGTGGTCGATTTAGATCCCCAAATGGCATGGGACAGCGCTTCAATTGATGTTATTGATCAAGTCTGTGAAGGATTGTTTGGTTATAATTTAAGCGATCCTGACTTAGCCATTATCCCAGTTCTCGCTACAAGTTTAGGAACTTGGAATGCTGAAGCAACCGAATATACAGTTACCTTAAAAGAAGGTGTTACCTTCCAAGATGGAACTGCTTTTGATGCAAATGATGTCAAATTTACATTCGATCGATTGAACTACTTAATCGAAAATGATATGACACAGATTGCAGAATTATATGAACCTTTAGCTGCTCTTTATCCAGGTACTCCCTTACTTATTAATAAAACTGAAGTAGTGGATACTTACACTGTGAAATTCACTTTGAACTACCCATATGTACCATTCGTTCCATTATTATGTTTCAGCGGTTCATACATTTTACCTGATGGTGGTTCTATTCCTTCAGAAGAATTATTAGATACTGCAACTGATACTTTAGTTGGAACTGGTCCATATACATACGTTGAGACAACTGATGAATACACCAAATTAACCTATTTTGCTGACTGGCATGGTGAACGTCCTGATCGATTTATGCAAAACATCGTATTCTTATTATACTCTGATGGAACTGCAAAAAGTCAAGCTTTCCTCGCTGGAGACTTAGATTGGGTTGATGGTTCTTTACCAGAATTCTTACCTCAATTTGAATCTTCCGACAAATTTGTTGTTGGTGAACAACGACGAAGTACAGTTATCCTTTACATGGGTATGAATAATAAAATAATTAACAAGACAATGCGTCAAGCAATCAGCTATGCCTTCGATTACGATTATGTTATCGATAACTTAGCTTTAGGTAATGCTGCTCGATTAACCTCACCTGTACCAGAAGGTATTATGTATCATAATCCTGACATTGACTATCCTACCTATAATGTTACTCACGCTCGACAAATTTTGATCGATGCCGGTATTGTTAATGGAAGTGCCTATCCAGCAGATGATGATTTTGCTTGGTATACTTTAGCTACAGATAGTCCTATTGCAACCTATAATTACACCTGGAATGCTGGAAACGAATTCCGAGCTGACTTAGGTGTTTTATGTGCAGATAATCTAAAGAAAATTGGTATTATTGTTACCTTTAACCCAATTACCTGGGGTGAATACTTAACCTTATTGTTTGTTGAACCTTGGAAATTAGAATTGTACATGTTAGGTTGGGGACCTGATTACAACGACCCTAGCAACTACATTAACCCATTGTTCTCACCTACTTCTTCATCAAATGGTGCTCAAGTAGATGATCCAACCTTGAATGATTTAATGAATGATGGTTTAACTGAAACTAATCCAGACGATCGACGTGATATCTATTATGAAATTCAACGATACATTGTTGAAGAGTTAATGCCTTGGGTATTCTTATATGTGCCTTTAAGCCGAGGTGTCCGAAGCATTTATGTTGATGGAATTCAACGTAATCCAATGGGCAAATTGTACTTTGCAACAATGTACTGGACCGATGGTGAAGTCGCTACTGATGACACAGCCACTGATGATACAGCCACTGATGATGATACAACAGGTGGTGGTATTCCAGGATATTCCTTCCTTGGTTTACTCGGTGCTGCTGCTATTGCATTAGGTGTTATTTATAAAAAACGAAAGTAATTTACTTTGTTTAAATAATAACTACTATTGCAAAAATCGATGACTACATGTCATCATATTTTTTTTTTACTTTACTTTTGATATAGTTATTAGATTCTTTTCATTTCTTAATAAGAAGCATAAGTCTTATTAAATTTCTAAAAAGTAATAATAATAAAGTGCGACTAAGTTTATTCTCAAAAATGAAGAATACTAATGTTAAAGGATGATTTTTTTAAAGGAAAAGAAAAGAAATCAGAAAAAGTTAGAAAAAATTATTCATTAGGGATCTCTTTATCAATTTTAATTTTAATTTTTTCCATCATCTTATTTATTTTTTCTTTTTGTCCAAAAATATAAATTCTGACACCAGGGCCAGTTCCTGATGGACGAAAATAAATATCTGTTTTTGGATTATATAAATGAATTATTGCTGTTTTACCATTTACTTCAGAAAAACAAGAAATTCTTAATTCTTCTTCTTCGATTTTATAAATTTGTTCAATTTTTGAATTGAAATTTTCAACAATTCGTAATTTTAGCAGATCATTGGCTGGGATCATAGATCTAATTCCTTGAATTTTCTGATCAACAAATTCTGAAAGATCAAAACCCATTTCAATTAATGTAGTTAATATCAAGAGAGCTTCTGCAGGATATTTATCTCCAATTGGAAGATATTTTGCTTTTAATTTTATATTATTCTTCATTCTTTCATGATTATAATCTTTATATTCTGAATTACTTTTTTTCATTTCTAAAATGTTAAATGTATGTCCTCCAGATTCTTCCCATAATGCTATAATTAAAGAATTCTGAGTTGATTTAATCATTTTTTTGAAAACGAGAGGAATCTCTTCGATTGAAGTAATTTTTTTATATTTTCCATCTGAATCTTTAAAATACAATATTGCAGTTTGAAATACATTATTATTGATAGAATCTTCTATTGCAGCATATAATATAATACCTAAATGTTTGTATCCCACTCCTGTTGCAAATGTCAGTAATGCATTTGAATCTGATCTAGGGTCACTTGGAATAGTTCTAACGTTAACTAATGGAATTTTAAATTTTGTAGAAAGAATATTATGCATGGCTGTATACAACGAATTTGGTTGAATTATTTCAAGATTGTTCGTAGAATTATCGTAAATCGCAAAAACAATTCTATCTCTATCAGTATCGAGTAAAATTCCTGTATTTACTTTATTCTTCTTCATAATTTCTAATAATTTTGATTTATCAAGATTGATTGTAGGGTTTGGTGGTTCCATTTCTTCTTCAACTAATATTACTTGCATACCAACTTGATGAAAAAGATCTTGTAATTCTGGTGCTGTTCCCATATATGGCCAAAGAAGAACCTTTTTTCCACTTAAAATATCTAAATTTATAATTTCTTTGACTATTTTTAGGATATATTGATTGTTTTTCGAATTTGCATCTAAATAAGCAACTTGGAAATTATTTTTAAGGTAAATTTCAGAAAATTCTAATGATTTTTCTGAAACTGCTTTCATAATGCTTCCAGATATCGGAATGGGTTTCTCGATGTAAAACTTAATTCCATTCCATATAATTCCATTATGACTTGCTGTTAAAACAATAACTAAATCAATCTCTTCAAATAAACCGACACTTGCACTTGCATATGGAGTACTCATTCGGGAGTAATAAGGATCTTTTTTTACAATTTCTTTTTCAAAATTATAAATTGGTTTTTGAAAAAAGATCCTATATTTATCATATGCGAGAATTTTCGCAAAAAACTCCAGTAAATAACTTGAAGACGGGCGATCATCAGCAACTAATAATACTCCGGGTTTTTCTTTTTTTATTTGTGCTTTAGCTATTTCACTTATTGCTCTAAATGCTCTAAGAAAAAGGAATTGATTTTCTTTTGGCATAAATAATTCATTATTGTTCTTTATTTCATAGATTTCCATGCGTAATCCAGAAGTTGGAGGCACAAGGGGGTTTAGCTTCTCTTTCTCTTCTTGATTCAAGCTTGGAAGTTTAATACGACTTACTTCTTCATGTTCTTCAATGGGAATTTGTTCGTGAATTGTTGAATATTCTATAATAACCACCGTTTTTGATTTTATATTAAGGAATATCTTGATCTCTAAAATATATTTAATTCTAAAGATCAAGATTAGTGAAAAAATGTCTTTTATTTATTTTTCTAATAATCCATCCTGTTTATTAATGGTGCCAATAATTTTCTTTAAAATTTCTAATATGATAATTCTATGATCAGGATTAATCGAAATCATTGCATAAGTAGGAATATTGAGGATTTTTTCAATAAATTGAGGCGTTAATCTATTAGGTAAATCTTGTTTGTTTGCAATTCCAATAATAATTGCTTCTTTATAGCGTTTGGTGAGAAACCTTTCCAAAATTACTTTAGTTTCTTGAACATTTGTATAAGTAGAATCAGTAACTAATAAAACAATTCGAGTTCCCCGTAATAAGCTGTCCCACAAGTCTGTAAACTGAATTTGCCCTGCAAAATCCCATAGAACGATTTTTCTAGGGCCTAATTTATCAAAATTTGCTATATCTGCAGTAATTGTTGGTACATATTCGAGATTTACTTCTTCTCCCACAATAAGTCTGGTTAAGGTGGTCTTTCCTACTCCTGCATAACCCAAGATTGAAACTTTTATTGGACCCAAAATAATACGATCAATTTCTTGTTTGAATTCTTTAAAAACAGTTCGTTCTCCATCCCAGTCATTGTTTTCAAAGAGATTATGATATCTTGACCAAAATCCTTCCATTATTGATTCAATTTTTGGAGAAATTTCTTCTTCTTGGTCATAAATATCAGTACATATTACAACAATAATATCATGAGCGATACTATAAATGAATTTAGAATTTCCTGTAATAGTAGATTTAATTTCTGCTTGAGAGATTTCCATCATAAACCCAGAAAAGGCGCTTAAAAAACCCGCTAATAAATCTTGATCGACTTTTGTTGCACCGTACTCTCTAAATAATAAAGATTTTCCATCAATGGTGAGAATATTTACATGTTTAATTGTCATCGAGTCCACCACGATTTTAGCTACAGAAAAACGTTCATATTATAAGAGCAAAAGTAATTTGAAGTTTAAAGTATAAGTATTATTTATCTATATATACTAAATACTTTTGGATGCGATACTTCAATGGAGAATTCAAACCCGAGGCTACAAAATAATATTGCAAAAATGGAAAAACAATTACAAAATTTTGGAGAAATCCTTCAAAAATTTGGACTTGATCTAATTCAATCGATAGGTGAAATGAAACATAATCTCTCAGTGTTATCAGACAAGATTGAAAAAATAGAACATGAACTTATTGAATTAAAAGGTTTAAAAAATCAACTTCAGGAAAGTAGTAAATTGAGAGAAGAAATTTTAGTAAAAAGTAACAGAATTGAAAAACAAGTCAAGTTATTAAACTCTAAAGTTGATCAATATTATCAAGTTAATTTTCCTTCAGCAAATGATTTAAGAACATCTACAACACCAAGATCACAATTCTCTCAAACTGGTTTTAATAATTCGCCAAAAAATCCTGCACAAATTATTCAAAAATTTTATGAACAAATTTCTTCAGCTGGTGATTATTCTACCTTAGTACAAATTTTAAAAGATTTAAGGGAACAGATTTATGTCTCTACTGGTGGTCATAAAATATTGTTAGAAATACGGGGTTATGAAAAAAATCTCGAAAAAACTCATAATAATACCAATTTGGATAATATTAAAGCAGATCTAAAAGATAAATTGAAAAAATGGAAAAAGGAAATCAAATAAAAGATATTACTTTTATATAAAATTACTCAATCTAATGGCAGATTTATGGGGTTATCTTGCTGAATTCCCGAGATTGAATGCCATTTGATCATTTTTTCTCTATATTTTAATGATATCTAAGCATTTTTAAGAGAAATTGTGTGAATGTCACTAAATCATAGTAAAAAATTGTCATTTTCGTGCTATAAATCATCCGTCACTAAGGGTTAGTGAACATTCCTGCATTATACTCATCTAATATACCATTATTCTATCCATACCTACACGAATACCATCAGATTATCCATCATATAATCTGCCCCTATATGACTAATTCCATAAATACGCCTAAGTAAGGGAGTCTTGCTCCGAAATAAGGGCATATATTTAAATCAGTGGTTTATTGAATCAATTATCCATTTATTTTATGGATATCGCCCCCTTTCCAGTAGTTGAGCCTACTAACGGTGGCATGATTTATGAAGTTATAGATGTAGAGGCAGATTTTTCCATTAATTAAGAGTTAAGAGGGAAAAATAATTTAGTTGCTAAGTTTCAATTTATACTGATAATGATGAAAATAACAGAGAATAGCATCAGTCGGTTATCATCTACTCCATAGAAGCAGAATAACTGCAGTATTTTTTTTATAAATTTTACTTTATTCTACATATTTATTTAGTTAAATAATTATTTATAGAATAAATTTTTAATAACAAATTAACTATTAATAGGTAGGCTACATATAGATTTACAAATCACTACATAAAAACAAAAAAAGAGGAAGAACTGATTATTTATACTAAACCAAAAAAAATTTCACGTAATTCAATAATATTAGATAAATTATATGCTGGATACGGAAAAAAGACAATTCTTTATGATATTAATTTATCAATTCCACATGGAAATATTGTTGCGATAATTGGAAATTCTGGTGCAGGAAAAAGTACTGCAGTACGGTGTATGACTGCACAAATTCAGCCAACTCATGGAGAAGCTTATACTTCCAGTATAAATGTTAAAGAAAGTGAAAGGGTACAAGCTTCTATCGGATATGTTCCTCAATTAGAATACTTATCTCTCTATTTTAATTTTAGTGCTCTTAAAAATGCTTTATTTTTCGGACGTAATTTTGGAATGAAGGATAAGGTGATAAAATCCCGCTGTAAAGAGCTTATGAATCTGTTGGGATTGGGGGAAGATGAATTTCTAAATAAACCGATAAAAAAACTTTCAGGAGGGGAAAAAAAGCGAGTCTCCATTATGATTGGACTTATAAATAATCCAGAAATCCTTTTTTTAGATGAACCCACTACTGGTTTGGATCCACATTTGCGAATTGAAGTGTTAAATTTTCTTTACAGGATAAATCAAAAATACAATACAACTATGCTTTTAGTATCACACGATCTTGAAAGTGTGGACTACTGTAGCCAAGTTATTATCTTTTCTGATGGTGTTTTAGTCGATGAAGGGAATCCAATGGAGATGATTGAGTCTCTTCCAAATAAAGCTAAGGCTTTAGATGTCACATTTGAGAGTCTTTACCTCGAACAAGAAGAAGCTTTAGAAAAATTAGAAATTGTAAAGTATATTCTTCATATTGGTAGGAACCGATATTATGTATTTATTGAGAATAGTGAAATCTTGAATGAATTTAGAACAGAATGTGCTAAGTTAGACTTAAAAATTCAAGAGATTTCATTTGTTCGTTCAAATTTTTTAGAATATTTCAGGATCAAATCAAAATATTTTTATAAATCTAAAGCTGAAAAAATTAAGGCTCTGGCAAAAAATAAAATAAAAACAAGAAAGGTGAAAGGAAATAGAACGATTTAAATTCTTTTGGATAAGGAATAGCTTTCAACGAATTGGAGCTCAGATAAGAAAAGAGATAGATTGGTTTGTCCACGATAAGCTTTCAGTCATTATTTTATTTGCCCTTCCTTTATTCTTAATAATAATCATTTCAGCAGGAAATTTTACTATTTCGGATTTGAGCGAAGAACCAATAGTATTTATAGTGGATGAAGAGAAATCAGAATATTCTCAAGCGTTTATCAATTCTTATAAGGATTCAGAAATATTTGATATGATAATTCATGATAGTAATAGTGAGCCAAATCTTGTAACCCTTATTAATTGTTCAAGGTTGATAGCACAAAGTAAAATTGATGCTTATGTGATAATTCCTTCTAATTTTAGCAAAAATTTAATTAATAATAGGAGTACATCGATTATTTTAGTATTGGATGCCAATTCCAAGATGAGTGGGTTAATATTAAGCTATTTCTCATCTGGAAGTACATTATTTCAATCCCAATTTCAAGTTTTTAATAGTGAAATTGTTTTTCAACCCGAAATGAGACCGGATGCTGATTTTAATTTTCTCATCATGGTGCTCCCGATTTTATTATCTTTACTTCTATTTGTTAGTTCCAACCTGGTCGCTAGTCAAAGTATTGTTGCTGATGATCCTCTTAAGCGTTTATTGCTCTCTCCTGCTCGAAGGGGGGAGATAATTCTTTCAAAATCAATAACATACATTTTCTTAGGTGCAATATTATCATTTGTTTCTGTATTAATCTTGCGTGTGATATTCAAAGTTATATTTGCTTCTTTCCTTAACACATTTTTAATTACTTTTTTTAGTACAGTATTTGGTGTTCTTTACGGTATTTTATTTAGCAGTATATCAAAAACCCGTTTACAAGCAGCACAATTATCACTTTTCTTCTTTGTAATTCAATTTACTATGGGCATTTTTATCAGAATTGATCCAATCGTAAATTATTTACCTTATGATATCGTGAGAGAAATTTTTATTAAAGTAGCGTTTCTTGGAGTGTCTTTATCTGCTTTATCGCCTAAAATTCTTGAGATTTTTATTCACAATGCTATTATATTGATTTTATCAATTATTTTTTATAAACAGAAAAAATTTGACGTTTAGGAGGGCAATTTTATTACAAAAAATATGAAATTACAAAAAAAACAGGAAAAACAAAGGAAAAATAACCTTGATCCATCTCGCACAGATCCGAAAAGGTTTACGGCAAAATTAAGGCGAATTTTGATGTTATCATTCAAAGAAATCGAAATTTTATTGAACGATAAAATGGCCGTTCTTTTACTGGTTATTTTTCCATTAAGCATTGTTTTATTGACAAATTTTGGCGGATTTGCAGCTAACAATACTGATGGTAATGGAGCAAACGGTGATATGCCCTTAGAATTGAGATTTTCCATTCCTATAATAGGTATTATTGATGCAGATAATAGCGAAGGATTTGGTAATGCAGATTTATCATACGAATTCGTAAAAATTTTTAAGGATTTTGAAACTGATGGAGAATGTATCATCAAAGAGGGATATTCAAGAAATAAACTTGAAGAAATGATCGGTAACGGGGAAATCAATGCATATATCATTGTTGATGATGGTTTTGAATACAATTTGTCAATTCATATGGTTGGGATGTTTACTGTTGTTATAAATTCTTATGATTCTTTTGTTTTACAAGATGTTGTTGGGGTTATAGATGATGTCATTGCGAATTTTCAAGATAAATTTGATTTTCATGGTGCTATTAATTTAAAAACAAGTTCAGTTAATTTTTCACAAAAAGGGCAGTATTTGAAACAAGTCACACCATTTTTTTTTCCATTGATAGGATTTGCCATGACTTTACTAATTGAAACCCAATCTTTTGTAAGTGATATCCCTAAGGATCGTATGATTCTTACACCTGCAAAAAAGGGAGAAATTGTATTATCAAAATTTTTCGGTGGGATTACAGTGAATTCTATAGTCGCGGTAATATTGGTTTTCTTACCCTTGTTATTAGGAATGGAAATTCAAAATAGCATTTTCATTTTCTTTTTAGTTTTTGAATCAGCAGTAATCATAGCTACAACTGTAGGGTTATTTTTCTCTTCGATATCCAATACCACACTTGCAGGATTCCAATATGCTTTAGTTATTATTATAGTACAAGAAATTTTGATGCTTTTTATTAGCAATGACATATTTCTATCAATGTTTCCTCTTTATGCTGTTCAAGAAATCTATCGTCTTTCAGTTATTCGGGGTATTCCTCTTCTATTAACGACAAACATGCTTGGGATTCCGTATATTTTAATAATGTGGACCGAATCGATAATATCTTTATTATTTACATATATCATTTTCAAGAAAAAAAGGAGTGTAATTTAAATTTGATCCAAAATCAATCAACAAATGTTCCCATTCAAGAAACAGGATATTTTAGCATTTCACAATATAAAAAGATGGACCAGTGGATCAGTGTTCGTAATAAATTTCTTTTGATTATTCAAGGTTGGGGAAAAATGCGAGTTGGTGGGCATTCAATTTATTTTAAGGGAAAAATTGTGCACCAACCGCGTTTTCCAAGACCGAGATCAATTTTGGTTGTTATATGGGAATATGAAATCGATAAAAAACCTGCAGATATTCCATTAATTTTAAGGATCTCAAAAAATTGTAACAATCTGGAATCTTTTGAAATTACTAACAGTTTTTTAAGCGAAGATAATACAGCAATGGCTTTCGAATCGCAGCATTTTATTGACGCTCAAAACTATCGAGATCTCTATCTTTCAGATTATAATATTAGCGTAATAAGTTTAGGTCACTTTCACGAAAAAGAAAAAATTCGACCTGCTTTACTGAAAGGATTCATCAGTCATGAAAAACAAGGTGTTGGGACGATATATTGCAAGGATGTAAATATTTGGGATTATTATCCAGAAGAATTTAAACAAAATCACATTTTTTTTACTCAAGAAATATTTCCATTATTTTTATACAATTACAAGAAATACATTAAAGATTCTGATATTCATGAAAGTGACACATTTTTTGAAATAAAAAGTATAATTTTAATACTCCATTCTGAGCTTAAAAATAAGCACAATATTATTGAAATTAAAAATTTAAGTGTTAAATTTGGGAAGCGTACTGTTATTAAAAACGTAAACATGAATATCAGTCATGGATCAATAATAGGAATTATTGGAGAAAGTGGAGCAGGAAAATCAACTACTGTAAAAGCAATGCTGTCTCAAAATAAATATGAAGGTGAAATCCGTATTTTAGGGATTGATGCGCACCAAACTAAACGTATTGCCCCCTATATTGGATATGTTCCCCAAGATCTCTCAATGATTTATCATAATTTTAATGCATTAGAAAATATGATTCATTTTGGCCGTCAATATAATTTAGAAGAAGAAGAAATAACCCGTAGGGCAAAACGAATATTCAAAGATCTAGATCTTGATAAATATATGGGTAAACCTGTTAAAAATTTATCAGGAGGTCAAAAGAGGAGAGTTTCTGTTGCAATGGCGATGGTTCACAACCCAAAAATATTAATTCTTGATGAACCAACTAGTGGATTGGATCCTGTTACCCGATTTTCTCTTTGGAAATATTTGGATAATATTAACAAGATATATGGTATTACGCTTATTGTAATATCTCATTATCTGGATGAAATTGAATATTCTGATAAAAGTGCGATTTACATGAAAGGAATTGGTTTTTTTGAATTCGCAAGCCCTAGAGAATTGAAAAAAAAACTTCCTGGAAAAGGAAAGGCTGTTGAAATTACACTTAAACGAATCAACCTCCAAGTACTCAATATATTGAATAATCTAGATGGGGTTGAATCTATAATCCAGCGCGGCTCCCGAATTCGGATTCTTTCGGATAGTGATCTTAATGAAATCGCTTTACTCGCAAAAAAAGCGCTGTTGGATTCGAAAATAGAGGTACATTGTATCGAAAATCAAGTTGATATTGATATAATGGATTATTTTACATATTTTAGTCGTAAACTTGGTTCGGGAAAAAATTTTAAAAATAGATAAGGAAAAGCAAAAAAATGAAAATTAAAATATTTAGAATGATAATAATAATATTTCTGGTTATAGGGACTTCATTTGGATTCAATAGTATAGAAGTATATGACAATATTTCTGGAGATAAGATGGATATTAAACAAATTAAACAATATCCATTTTTT
Source organism: Candidatus Harpocratesius sp. (assembly GCF_054039255.1). Lineage (NCBI taxonomy): Archaea > Promethearchaeati > Promethearchaeota > Promethearchaeia > Promethearchaeales > Promethearchaeaceae > Candidatus Harpocratesius > Candidatus Harpocratesius sp. The sequence goes on along the minus strand of NZ_JBPLBG010000046.1, from coordinate 19,690 downwards.
GATCCAAAATTAGAGGAACTTTCGAAGAGATCCGACAATTTAGAAGAAATAATCTCCGTCATTATTACAAGCCAGCCAAAAAATTTTGAAAGAATGAATAATATTTTGCAATCTAATAATATTGAAATTGTCTCAAGTTTTCAAGAATTCTCGAGTGTTGAAGTTAAATGTAAATTTTCAGAAATCATTCATTTGAAATTTAACTCCTATATCTCTGGGATTTATTACAATCTCCCACAAAAAGTTTCTTTTAATAGGGAAATTAAGTTATTGTCAGATAACAATCGAATCCCATATAATAGTGCTGAAGAAAATTTTTCATCAAGTTTCAATTTATCAGCATTTTTAGATCGCCAAAATTTAGCAGATTCATTAGGAATCCAGATTAATCAGACATATGGAAAAAATACTGTAATTGCAGTTTTGGACGCTGGGGTTGATGGATCTGTTAAAAAAATGAACCAATATGAAGAATTTAACTTAGATATCAATGGTTTTATTGAAAATTATGAACGACAGTTTATAAATCAAATTTCAGAAAATCAAACTGTTAATTTAAATATTTTGGCTGATGAAAGTTTCGTCCCCCACGATCCAATGCCATATCTTGATATTTCTGGAACAGGTACCAATTTTGCTGGGATTGCTGCAGGATTGGGAAAAAATAACTTTTCATATGTTGGAGTGGCTACTAACGCTTCGATTTTAAACGTTAAAATTCTCGATTATTTGGGTCTTACTTACTATTCTTTTATTCTTTCAGGGTTACACTGGAGTCTAGTTCATGATGCTGATATTATCATGATTCCATGGTCTTTTCCAGGATATAACGACGATCCGATATGTTTGGCTGTGGATGCTTTAGTGGAAAAAGGAGTGGTTGTTATTACCGCGGCTGGTGATGACGGACCATCTTTTACTTCACTTTTTTCACCAGCTCAATCTAAACGAGCAATTCGAGTAGGGGCTTATGATCCAAACATTAAGGATGTTGCTAATTTTAGTAGTCGAGGATCAACATTTGATATGCGCCAAGGTATTGATCTAATTGCCCCAGGTGTAAACATTGCTGCCCCAGTTTCTTCTCAAGTAAGTCAAACAGAAAATTTTACACTTGTTTCTGGAACTGGTGCTTCTACTGCAATCGTTGCGGGGATCTCTGCTATATTATTATCAATCTTTCCATCAGTAACTCCCGATCTATTGAAAATTGCTTTGATGAAAAGCGCTCAACCGACATCATTGTCAGCCATAACAAATAGTGAAGGATTCGGGCTAGTTAATCTAACCGCTGCTGCAATATATCTACAATCATACATAGATTCTCCTGATTTTTTCGAAACACGTATTCAATCTGATTCACAATTCCCAGGTTTTATTCTTAATGCGGATATATTCGATCTTGCAGGTCTTTCAGTTCCTCGAATTTTTAATAATGATCGATTTAGTATTTTGGGGATAACAGGAAGTTATGCTTTATTACTAGCCTTTGCAATTTTTAATAAAACACACGTTGAAAGTAATTTTGAAAATCTATTACCAGATCTTCATCTTCCAATGGCCAGTTACGGCTTTAGTTATAACGATACATATGTGAATTTTGAAGAACTTTATGTTGCCAAAGAAATGGATATGATCACAAAATTATACGATGCATCTTTATACACAAGATATTCCAGCGTGCTAAATTACGATGACCAATTATATATTTCAGTTATTATTGAATCATGGAGTTATACATTTCAATCAAATTTAAATCTCACAGCCGCACCTGGAGATTGGGAGAATTTTTTTGGAATAAATTTTACAGGGAGAGTTCCTGCATTTAAAATTTCATTTGGATTCATTAACACTGGTGATAATTTTTACAATAATCTTACAGTTCATGCTGTATTTAAAGCCGATATGTACTTAAATGAAAAAGGCATTCAGAATTTTAACGATATTCAATTTTCAGAAATAATGAATGCTGGAAATGATGATCTTTTTGAATATGATGCAGAACACCAAATGATAACTGTTAGAGATCAATATACTGAAGGTGATAATGCGACGGGTGAATGGACTATGATGGGTTATAATTCGACCAGTCATGCATTAACTGGATGGGAGATTAATAAAACAGATAATATTTTTAATACTTTATTTTCAGGAAAGATACCAAATTATTCCAATTCGAGTGATCCTGATGTTAATCTTGGTTTAGAAGATTTCGGATTCCAACAATCATGGTTTATTTGTGAAAAATTAGAACCGTTTGGAATTGAAAAATTCGAATCAATTTTAGGAATTGGAAAAGGTTATTCAGAATTCCAATCCTATGAAAGTATGCGTCACGGTTTTGATCGGATTATTAATAATATTACAATTCCAGAAATTAAAGATCTGGCTGTTGTTTCTACGAACACCCCGCGAATGAATACTGTAAAGCAAAATTTCCATTCTGATGTGAAAATAATTAATCTAGGAAATATTCCTATAAATGATACCGAAATTTATTTTGTATCAAATTTTACTTCTGGAAATGATGAAGGTGAAGTTATTTCAAAAGTATTTCAAATTCACAGAATTAATCCGTTGGAAATCTTAAGTTATTCCGCAGATTGGATTCCAACGCGGACGGGAGTATTTACTGTTAGCTGGAGGATTTCAGGAATTTCAAGTTTGTGGAGTGAAGGTGATGACATTCCTTTAAATGATTTTCTTTCTAGAGTGTGTGTTATTTATGATTATTCGTCATTATCGGATGATATTACAGATCTTATCCTTATTACACCCAATTATTTCCCTTTAGAGCCTTTTATTGTAAAATATACTGGTGATGTTGCCATGGCAAATTTGACAGTGCTTTCCCCTCTCCCATTAGAAGAAGTTACTTTTAGCTTATCTGGATTAAGTTCATCAATGATTGATTTAGAATATAATTCCTGTAATACATCTTCAGTTTATACTCAAGTGGGAATTAAGCTTTTTGTTCCCCTTGCATATCAACCAAATCCACATTTAGTGAATTTGCATATAACAACAAATCAAAGAAAAGGAAAATTCGTTTTACCTATTCAATTTCAATTGCAAGAAAATTTGGGTAGGGTTATGTTTGATGGACTCCATAATCAAATTATTCCTGATTTTGAAATCGGAGGTTCTGGATTATCTGATCTAAGCATGGATCTTGAAGGGAATTCTCTTTCTGGAGGTTTTTCATTGAGTGATTTTCTATCAGAACGTTTAGAGACTTTATATGGAAATTACTATTCTTTACATGCTACTTTATCAAATAGCCTTTTTTCTGAACAAAAAGGAATTGCAATGATGCAGATAATAAAAGGACTTGATTTTAAAAGTATGATGGGAGATTCTTTCAATTTTAATAACACTGAAACCAGCGGAAATAATTCTTTACTAATGGAACAGATTTTTCACGGAGATAATTTCTTTAAATTCTCAGAAAACTTTTCTTCTGATTATTATTGCTATGATCTTATAAAATTCTTTGATGGCATTATCTTTGCAAATCCTGAGGTTAATTTTACTGTGAATGAACTCGTAGCTCTTGAGAAATTTATGCAATTAGGGGGATCTATTTTTATATTCACAGAAAATAACAATAAAAGTAATACTACTGTACTTAATCAGCTATTATCTTTAGGAAACCTTACTTTGGGCCAACAATATAATGGAAGTCTTTCTATTACGGATTTCTCTTCAATACCAAGTAAAATTAGTGCAAATATATCAAAAATCAATTTACTAGATCCGATTCAAATTGTTTCAACCTCTAATTCAACAAATCCCACATATCTTATTCCAAATTATTTGGCTGTTTCAAATGTTGGTCGGGGAAAAATGATAGCATTTGGTGATAATGATATCATTACCCAAAATACGATAGTTCAAAATGATCATATGCAATTTATTTATAATTTGGTTAACTTTGCATTGGATGTTAGATTTGATTGGGATGCTGGTTTGACTTCAGATGTAATTAAGTATGGAGAAAACTCGTATCTTAAGATTAATTTACAAAATGCGGATCTTCAATATTTACTAGAAGAAGACTTTCTCGCTTTGGTTTCATGTGTTGATGATTTTGGTATTGAGGTTCCCATGCAGCTATTTGATCATGATAGTCCGATATTACCAATGATGAAAACAAATTCTACTGCATATTACGCAAAAATTGAATCAACTTGGATTCCCAAACTACTGGATTCATCGAATTCAACTGGTATATGGGTAAACTTAATTATCGATTCACCCCTAGCTTTGACAGAAACTCTCAGTTTTCATCTTATAATTCGAGGGGAAGTAACTGAGAACGAATGGTCCATTTATCAACCTCCACCAAAGGCTTATTCCGATTTATTTGAAATATTGTTTTTAGCGATTATACTACTTAGTATTGTCATATTCTGGCGTTCTTCAAATGTTAAATGGCGACTTCGCCACCGATATGTAAATGTAAGTGACAAAATGCAAAATGAAGTTAAAACCAGCCTTTCTTCATTACAATTATCTTTGAATCAGATTTCTACAGGGATTCAAAATTCGAAATTTGATGAATTAGAAAAAATCCGAGTAATTTTGGGTAACGAAAATAAAATTACCGAATTATTTAAAGAAATTCATGAAATAGCAGAAGAATTGGGAGAACGATAATTTATAAAAATTTTTCTCCAAAAATAAAAAATTAAACCAATATTGGTATTTTTTTTATAATAAAAGAAACTTATTTTCACTAAAAAAGGGAAACACTCATGAGCATAGTTATTAAATTGAAAATACTTAAAATATTATATTTTACGTTTTTTACTGCTTTAATTTTAGGATCAATTTCAGTTTTGGTCTATAATTCATTGTATTTAAAATTAAATCTCACACTTTTTGTATTATATTCCATAATTTTTTGTGTGGGGGTTATAGGGATACTTAAATGGAGGAAAAAGCGAAAAAAAAATCAAATATCATACGAATCACTTCAGAGTTCTTATAGCGTGAATTGAAAGAAATGATTTGTTTTTAAAAAAGTTCTTTTAAAAAGAATGCCAGTATCATAGATTTGTATTTCTATAATAATTATCTATGTAATTCGATGAATTTTAGTCATTCTTTAAAGATAATAAAATTAGTGAGGATAAGTATCGTTCATCTTTAAAAATAATAAGAATGATTTTTAATAACAAAATCAGTTAAGAAAAATGTGAAAAAAACTTATTCGCACCGAATAGGTATTAATCATGATTATAAATTTGAAGATAGAATAAAGTCAGAATATAGATTTTAAAATCTCCTAAAAAATAAAAAAACCTGAATGTAATAAAAAAATAATGAAATATGGATATAAACTCCTTAAAAATAATTAATCGTTTTATCAAAAAAAAAAAGTTTAGCTATTTTTCCAGATATAAAAGAGAGAAATTTATATATGGGAATTCTTGTTTTTTATATGTCTTCTTTCAAATTACTCCGAAGTTCATCATATTGATTATGATACAATATCTTGCTTTTTTAATTGCTCATTTCTCTTTTCGTTTGTAACCTTCGATAACTAAGTTTTGCAATTCTATCTTCTTTTCTAGTTCTTTTGTTCTCTTTTCCATGTTTTTAATCAAATTTTCTAATTCATTAACTCGATTTTCTTTATTTTTAAGGTTATTTTTCAAATTATTATTTTCTTTTAAAAGTTCTTCTTTTTGGGTAAAAAGATTGGTGATTTCTTGTTGTAATTGTTGAATTCCTTTATCAATATCTGAGTATTTTTCATTTTTAGCGATAATTTGTTCTAATTTTGAACGAAGTTGATCAATGATTTTTTCATATTCTATAGATTGTTGTTCGAATTTTTGTTTAAATTGCTTTTCCATTTCTTTAATTTGATTTTTTAAATTTTTATTTTGAACTAGAACTGCTTCGATTTGTTCTTCTGCTTCTACTTGTGTTCTCAATGCATTCTGCTGCAACGCTTGGTTTTCTTCCTTCATTGATTCAATTTCTAACTTTAATTGCATAATTTCTTCTCTTAATGCTTCATTTGGAGTATCGAGTTCGATTTCATGAATTAATGTTGTTTCATTTAATGGTTTGTTCATTAACAAAAATTGATATAGTCGTAATAAATTTCGAGCTGTAATCTCTGCTTTTTTTTCAAAATCTAAATTAGAATATATTTTTTGATTTTTTGATGAACTAGACGTTTTTTTTGGTTCTGGGGGTATAGGAAGATTAGCTTTTGATTTACCTGAAGAAATCTTTCTTGATGTTTTTGCTGTGTGGGTTTTCTTTTTTGAAGTAGATTTTTTGGGATTCACTGCGCTTCTTTCCTTATGTTATGAATTTTTAATTATATTTTACTAAATCTTACTTTGATTTTTCACCTTTTTTATTTTTTGTTTAATTAATGCATAATTTTATCAATTTGTTTTTTCTTCATTCTAAAAAGCGAATTCTAAAAACGTGAATTATCAGTAACAATTTTTAATGATAGTAACATAGAATTTACATATCATATAAAATAGGGATGGTTATGCCAACAAAAGTAAATGATGATGAATTACTGCGTTATCTTGAAGATCATACATATGATGAAACTATGGAGCATTTTGGTATCAGTAGAATGACTATAGCCCGAATTCGAAAACGTAACAAAATCAAATTCTCTCCTAATAAAATTAAATTAGCAATAGTGGGAATAGGAAATGCTGCATCTGCACTTATTCAGGGAATTGAATATTATAAAGCTCGGGGTAATAATATGGGATTACTTCATCCAATTTTAGCCGGATACCATATTTCCGATATAGAAATCGTTGCAGCTTATGATATTTCAGAGAAAAAGGTAGGAAAAGATCTTAGTGATGCAGTTTTTGAAAATGAACTTTCTCATTATATTGATCTTCCAAAGATGAATGTAATAGTAGAGATGGGAGAATTATTGGATGGTGTAATTGATCAAACTAGAAAAATAATCAAACCTGCAAACTTTAATCCTGTTGATATTGCAGAATCCTTAAAAAGAAGTGAAGCTGAAATTTTACTGTGTCTATTGCCATCTGGTGCTGATAAAGCTGTGAATTTTTATGCTCAAAAAGCTTTAGATGCTGGATGTGCATTTATTAATGGTACACCTTCATCTATTGCTACGAATAAGATTTTAGCTAGAAAATTCTACAATAAGGGGTTACCACTTATTGGAGATGATTTACAAGATCAGTTTGGTGCTACTATTGTCCACAAATTGATTTTACAGCAAATGATACGCCAAGGTATAGATATAAAGGAAAGTTATGCTTTAGATGTGGGAGGGGGGGCTGAAAGCTTAAACACAATTTATCGTTCTCGCGAAATAAAACGGGAAATTAAAAGTGAAACTGTATCTTCTTCTTTAAACATTAATGCACCAATTGTAGCTGGAACATCTGATTATGTTCCTCATTTGAAAAATGGTCGAAATTCTATGCTTTGGATTGTTGGAAAAGGATTTTTGGGTAATGAAGTGATATTGGATATTAAAATTCAATCTCAAGATGGACCAAATGGAGGTAGTGTTTTAGCTGATGTAATTAGGGCAACAAAAATTGCTTTATTGCAAGGTGAAGCAGGTGCTATAAATGAAATTTCATGTTATGGTTTTAAACATCCTCCTCGAGGTACAGAAACTCCCGAAATTGCTTTGAAAATGTTGGCAGATTTTGTTTTAGGAAGAAAACAGTAAAAAATTGTTGTTTTTTTTCCAAAAAATATAAATGCTAATATAAATTCACTTTTTTTCTTTATATTATTAAGTACCTTATTTAGTATTAAACAATCCTGGAAAATAGAATTTTTCGCGTTGATTATATTTAATCAGATTATGTTCATAAAGAAATTTAATCAATCCTTCAAGTTTTTTAATTGACCAACCAAGAGCTTGTTCCAATTCATTATAATTCATTTCACCATGAAGGATAAATTGCTTAATAAGAATTTCCATTTCATCTGTAATTCCTATTTTTTCATAGATAAAGACTTGAACTCCACTTTGTTCAAAAGTTTTAAGGAATATCTTTCGAATTTTAAGTTCTTCTATTAGATCTTTCCATTTTTCATCTGAAATTTGCCTAATTCCTTCTTGATTGCAATAATATTGAAGAGCTTGAAAAACAATTAATCCTCCTGTCATTTTCTTGAAATTTTCTAAGGTTTGCTGAACAATCAGAATCATATCATCAAATTCTGGGTTAGATTTCATAAATGAAGATAACTTTGTTTTTTCTTTTGCCACTGTTTTTGTTTTTTTTGGAAGAGTTTGAATTTTTGGTCGTGGCATTGATTTTATTTTTTTAATTCGTTCCAATTCTTCTTGTTCAGTGAGCTTTTCTGCAACTTTTCTGGCATTTTCTGCTTCTTTCTTAGCTTTTAAACGAGCTTCTTGCAACATTTTATCTTGTTTTTCTTTTATTCTTATTTTTTCTTTCTTTTTTTGTTTCTCCTTAAGCGATTGTTCAAATTTCAGTTTTTCTTCTGCAAGTTTTGCTGCTTTTAATTCCTTTTCTCTTTTAATTTGTTCAATTTTCTCAAATTGAGAATGTAATTCTTGGAATTCATCTTCAGAAATTAAACCAGGAGCTATTAATACATCATCGTTTTGGTAAATATATTGTTTTTTGATTAATCCATCGATAATTTCGTTTAAATAATTTGATTTCCATTGAGTAAATTTTAATATTTTCTTAAAAGTAGTCGGAAAATTATTTGCCATATAGAAAAAGATTACTTTTTCAGGAACAGATAGATCAATTGGTATATTTGAGAAATTTAAAAGAGTTGTCATTTCATTAATCAAAACAATTTCTTTGATGATTTCAACTTCTTTCATAATCTTTAAAGTTTCTCTAAAATTATCATGAGAAAGGTTCTTTATTGTTTGAAGTGCATAACTTTCTAATTTTTCCGCTTGTATAAATGGTAATTTTTTAAATTCACGATTCTTGATTATTTTTTGAAGTTTTTGAGAAATTGAATCATAAAACATACCAACTCCCATATCAATCTTTTTGTTTTCATCTGGATGGTAATGACTCAAATCAAGTGATTCTAAAGATTCAATGGTATGCATAAGATTTTGAAGATCAATTTGTTGCTCAGATGAAGTTCTGGGAGTTGCATCAAATAAATCTTCATTAAATTCGCTATATAATCGTTCACCTTCTGAAATCAACTGTTCTTCAGCAGGTTGAATTGCCAAAGGACTAATTATAACTGGAGTTGATGAAATTGATTCACTGATCGTATTCTCTACTTGTGCAATTTGTTCTTGAATTGCAACCATCTCTCGTTCTTTTAATAAATCATCTAATGTCTCTGATTCATCAAGTTTGGTTGAAGAACTCGTTTGATCTTCCGAAAAAGATTGTTTTAAATGAAATTTACTCTCATTTAATTGCTTTTTTCGAAAGAATTGACTGATCAGTAAATAAATATAATATACAATAATTAATCCAATAGAAATCATAAATTCAATACGAATTGATACCATTTTCAACAAGGTTACTTTAGCGGGAACTTTTATTATTATTTCCTTCCGAAATACATTTAAGAGTATTTTCGTTTGTATATGAATAGTTATTATTTAATAAAATATTTAATAAATTTACAAATGAAATTTTAAGATATGTTCTCTATGGAAATTGTGTTTTTTTCAAAAAAGTATCAAAATTTATCCTATTTTGATGCACTGATGAATGACACTTAGATTGAGGGAAATATCATGATCAGCTTCTTGTATAAAATAAGATAAATATAATTACTTAGTTTAAAATACATAATAAATGGTGAATTTTTGATGGCAGAAACCCAAGAAAATATAGGCGATAAGAATTTCGATATTGTTGAACAAGCAAAAAAAGCCTTTAAAGATGGAAATTTTCAAACTGCAATCGATCTCTTTAAACAATCAATTGAAATTTGTGAATCTCAAAATTGGATAGATGGAGTTCGATATGCTAAAGGAATGATTGAAGATGCTCTAGAAATGATAAGAATACAGAAAGAAGAAGCGAAATTTCTTGAACATGAAAAAGAACAAGAACAACAAGAACAAGAAATTCTAAATAAAGATTTTGAAAGTGAACAAAAAACTAGTGAGCAACAAAACAAAATAGAAGAGCAAAAAGAAATTGAAAAACAAAAGAAAATAGAAGAGCAGAAAAAAAAAGTGAAACAAAAAAGAATTGATGAAGAAAAAAGAAAAGAAGAGCAGAAGAAATTAGAAGAACAAAAGAAATTGGAAGAATTAAAGAAAAAAGAAGAGCAGAAGAAAATAGAAGAGCAAAAGAAAAATAAGATAGAACATCAACCAGATACAGATAAAAAACTAAAAATTTACGTTCAAAAAGGATCTGGTCGATTACAGTGCCCTGTTTGTGATAATAATAAAAGAAACATGATTCGTGAAGTCATAGATAAAGATCATATAATTATGGATTATCCAATAATTTATGGAAAGAAATATATTTGTGGAAAATGTGGTGCTCAATGGAGACGTGAAGAATAACTATTATTCTTCTTTTGTTTTTTTCCCTTTTTATTTATGATAAATTATTCCATTTTCTTAGAATTATATTTCACAACAAACCCAAAACCAATTAAAAAAACATTCTTTTTTATTAATATGAGTATAAAAAATTTTATATTATCTTATTTTAAGCCAGATTCATCACAAGATGAACCAAAGACCTTTACAGACTACTATTATTTTATCATTTCATCAATTATTCTATTATTTGTTGTTACAATTATCATTTTAAATACTATTTTTAAACATTGGGCTTTTATTTTCATAATAATTATTCCAATTGCTTTTTTCATTTTTGAAGTCTATATATTTTCGAAAAAAAGAAGTTCTCTTCGAGTCTCGGCTTTATTTGTTACATTATTAGGATATATCATGCTTTTTAGCTTATATTTTAATCAAATCCCTCATGTTATAGTTATTATTTTTATTGTCTTAACTATCTTAATTTTCTGGAAAAATTATCGAGATACTCGATTTCCTAATCAAAATAAGAGAATCAAATAGAACAAAAATTTTTTAATTCTTTTTATTATATTTTTAAAATATTATTTCAAATATTGAAAAAAGAGAAGGAATTTCTATTTTTAGAGAAGATAAGCCATTAAATAAAATAAAAAGAATTGTTAATCCAAATATTGATATAATAAGAAAAAACCATTCGTGCCAATCCCATTTGACATGATGAAGATTGGTTCGGTATGGAAAAGCACCAAATCCTCTGGATTCAATAGTCATTGCTGTTATTTTTGTCTTTCTTAAAATTGAGATTAGTAAAGTTGAAATTTGCTGAATGATATGTCTATAAATTTTTTTAATTGAACTTCCTTTTTTAATGCCAAAACCACGCAATGTTTGAGCTATTTCAATAGTATTTGATTCTTTTTCTATTAGAGGGATATATCGCATTCCAATCATAAAAGCAAAAACAAATCGATAAGGAATACCAATTTGAATTAATGAAAAAATAATATCTTTTGGTGTGGAAGTTTTAGTAAATATAACTCCTGTAGAAATCAGAATTAGAATAATAATTCCAGTTCTTAATGAGTAGTAAAAAGCAAGGCGTCTTACAGGTAAATTGGGAGTAAAGAAATAAAATAAAATTTGATCATCTGATGTGAAATCTGCTGAAAATAGCGTATTTAGTGGAATATAGATAATAGTTAAAATAAATATCCAGCGAATTTGACGCAATAATCTTACTGTTGAAATATCACCAGTTTTTGCCAAAATAAGTATTGCGATATAGGAAAATATGAGTACAAGAATGCTTTTAGAAGTAAATAAAAATCCTGTAAAGAAAATTAGTGCGATTATTTTTGCAACTGGATTTAGTCTGTGAAGCCAATTATTTGATGGAGTATATTGGTCCTGTTGATAAAGGAAATGCTCTATACGTTTAATTTTTCTCGTTTTAGAATGATTCTGTTTTTCTTTCGATATTTTTATTTTTTTTGGAATTTGATTATAACTTTCTTTCTTATATTCTTTCTTAAACTTTGAATCTTTTTTCAATTCATCTAAATTTAGAATTCGGGTGCAATTGGTCTCGAGTAATTTTCGATCGTGAGATACAATTACAATTGTCTTTCCTTCTTGATGAAATTCTTTCAAAATGTGAAATATTTGTTGAACAGCACTAGCATCTTGACCAATGAATGGTTCATCAATAAGCAAAATTTCAGGAGAATAACTAAAAATTGATGCCAAATTTAACCTTCTTTTCTGTCCCCAACTTAAATTGAAAGGATTTCGATTTTCAAGAGATTTCAGATCATTTCTATATTCTCCAATTAATGGTAATAGGTTTGAGAGAATTTCTTTTTCATTAATATTTGCTAATCTAGAATTGTTTGATTTTTTGTTTTTTTTATCAAATAATTTAAAATTCCTAGGAGCGTAAAGTATCTCTTCATCTATTTTCATTTCAAAAATTTGATTTTCTGGATTTTGAAAAATAAATCCAATATTTGGGATGAATTCTTCTATATCATAGGCATTTAAAGAAATTCCATTATAAAGTATTTCCCCCTCGTTAGGTTCTAAAATATGAGCTAAAAGATATAATAGAGTTGTTTTACCACTTCCATTATCCCCCACGATGCCTAAAAATTCCCCTGGATATATTCTTAAAGAGAAATTATGGAAAACATAGTTTTGAGCACTAATTTTTTCCCGATAATAAGAATAAGTTATATTGTTAATTTCCATTATTGGTGTCTGTGTTATTATAGGAAGAATTGGCGTTTGAGTTAATGAATATTGTAGCTTATTTGTTTTTAGTAAAAATGAATCATCACGTAGGTATCTTGATTCTTGCATTCCAATCCAAGATTGATACTTTTTAAGATTATCATAAAAAACAAGAGTTCCTTTTGAATCAAGTATTAAAACTTTATCAAGTAAATCAGAAAACGGATTTAATCGATGTTCCACAATAATTATTGTCAACTTTGGATTATCTTTATGGATTTTTTTAAGAATGGAATAAAGCATCATTTCTCCTTTTTTATCTAAAAAAGCGAGAGGTTCATCCAAGATTAAAATTTCAGGAGACATAACCAAAACTGCGGCGATTACAACTTTTTGCATTTCACCTCCGCTTAAATGAAGAATTGGTCGATCTAAAAGGGATGATATTCCTAATGAATCTGCTATTTTTTCAACACGATTTCGAATTTCATCTTCTTCTAATTTTAAATTTTCCAAAACAAACGCCAATTCGTCATAAACCGTAAAAGTTACTAACTGTTCTTCTGCATTTTGAAAAATTACACCTATTCTTTTTGAAAGATCTTCAGGAAAGTGATCCCAAATGTCTTTTCCAAATATATGAATACTTCCAGACATTTGTCCTGTTATACTATAAGGAATTCTTCCTGAAATCGCATTACATAGTGTTGATTTTCCAGATCCACTAATTCCACCAATTAAAACAACTTCACCATAAGAAATTGAAAGTGTAATTTTTTTTAAGACAAATGGGGTATTTTCATTAGTACCATATCGAAAGGAAAAATTAGAAAAATGTATACATGAAGATAGTGTGCTTTTTTCTTTATTTAGTGGAACACTTGCATTTTGCAATGAAAAAATTCTCTTTTTTGTTTCAGAATTATGCATATTTTTACTTTCCACAAATTTTATGTATTTTTTTTATTAATATTGTACTGTCTTTAATTTTTTCATCTTTTCTTTAAATTAAATAATCTGAGCCGCTAAAATTCTATCCACAACTAATTTTGCAATCAACCCTGCAATTAAAAATCCGGATAGGAACCCAAACATGCATGACATCACAAATAAAGACCAATGTAAAATAAAAATTTTTCCAGTAATTATCCAAAAAAGAGGCACTTGAGAGAGGTTTCCTAAACCCGCAGCAAGACCCCAACCAAGTTTCGTATCACTTTCGCCAATTAATTGCATTATTGATAATCCAAAAAAAAGAAATAAACTTTCATAAAATGTAAATCCAATTTCTAAAACACTCCATTGAGATCCAAAGAGATAGTTAAGGAATCCTTGAATAATCGCCGTTAGAAATATTATTGGTTTTTTTTTTCTCAATCCATATGCAATCATCATCCATAATAAGCGGTGTCCACTGATCAATTGAGTTCCACCAACAAATGGATACCAAGTTTTTATCAATAGATCGAATTTTACTAAACCAGAAATAAACCCTCCCATAATCCCCAAGATCGAACCAATTAATAAATCTTCAGTAGAAAAGTAGTATTTACTATGTTTTCGACGCTTTTCTTGAATTATTTTTGAACGTGTTCCTGTTGGAATTAATGTGGATGCTTCTAAATCTTTGTTGCTTTTTTCAGAGTTATTTTGCATTTTAATTTATTCCTTTTAATAAAATTTTATTGCATCTAAATATTTTACGTTGAATTTACTGTTATGAACAAAATTTTGATTATATTTCTCAAAAATTTGTTGCATTTCATCACTTTCTGCTAATATTGTATATATTACACCTGATTTAAGAGGTCCATCACCACCTTCTGATTGAGGTGCAATTGGCTTTCCATCTATTTGAGTAATAATGAAAAATGCATCATGATTATTTTTTAGTAATGAAATTGGAATTTCAAAGGTTTTATATCCATCACTTGATTCAAATCTAAAATATTGTACGTCACTTAAATCTATTCGAAGTTTTTCAAGAATATCCCACAAAAGAACTGCAGAAATGGTGGTAATCATGGTATTATTAACTGAATTCAAGGTAAAATATGTTATATTTTCAACTCGAGCGAATGTTCCATTCATTAATTCTGAGATTCCGATAAATCTTTCTGATGGAATATTTCCATAAATTCTTAAGCACACAGAATCATGACATTCCCCATATTTTTGCTGAATTTCCTGATATTGTTCCCAATTATAGTAAAATAGACTTCCTAAAATTAACATGAAAATAGTTCCAGCTATAATTATATTTCGAGTGCGACTTTTTATGTGAAGACTTTGATTCATTTCCTCCTTCCTCCGCTTAATTTTGATTCTGTTATATTTCTGATTGTTATTCTGATCTATATTTCTACTCTTAATTTCTGGGTTGTTTTCTATTCTTTTTTTTATTAACTATTGTCACCAACATGATGATAAATGTAAATGAAAATATTTCTATCCATTCGCTATATCCAAGAATAGACAATTGGTTCTTTGTCTCTTTTATATCATTTATAGATGGATTATCATCGTTTTCAATTGTATTATTATAATTTAGATGAATTGTTGAAATTTCTATAGCAGATAGGTAATGAACATTGAAAAGTGAATTGTATACAAAATTTTCTCCAGATGCACCAAGTTCTTTAAACATTGCAATCATTTCTGAATCATTAACAATACTTTCATATAGAACATTGGATTCTATTGGACCCTTTGGCGGAACTTCTCCATTTTCTTCAGTTGTAATTATAACAGAATGTGTATTATTTTTCATGATTCGAATAGGAAAATAATAACTTTTATATCCATCATTTCCCACAAATCGAATATACGTTGCATTATCATTTAAAACATCCAAATTATTAAAGATAGAATACAGAAACACACCAGAAATTTGCAGATAATTCTTAGTTCCCATTTTATTCAACCAAGTAAAATTAAGATTCTTACAAGTTTCATATGTATTGTTTAATAGAGCCGTTTTGGATATATTGAATGATTCCATGACTCCATCACCATAAAAATGAAGAATTTGGTTATTGTAATAGTTTTCTAAATCTTCTATAGACGGATCATCAGAGTTTTCTTGATTAGATGATAAGATGAAGGCGTAATTTTGAGAAAAACTTGAATTTTCGTGAGTATTTATTTTAATACTTAAAGGAAATAAAAGAAAAATAGTCAGTTCCATAAAAATTAATATGGAAAAACTAAAAATACGAATTTTCTTAAAATCTAAATGGTTTCTCATGTTGATTTACCTTATTTATTATTTTTCTAAATTTTTAGGATTCATCTTTTTTTAATTAACGATGATCAAGCCATTTTGTTTTTCTTTTTTATTTTATTAAAAACTAAAGCAAAAATTCCAATGCTTACCATTCCAAGCATATTGAAAGTGTATCCTGGAATATTATTATTTTCTGATAATTCTGATGGAATAATTGTAATTTTAATCTCAATTACTCCTCCAATATAATTTTTCTTGCTTGCTCCTGGAATAATTAATTGATAGGGTCCCCGTGAAAATCCAAGATCTTCTCCATCTTTCTGAACCATTAACATTGCTTGTTTTCCTTCATTAGAAAGTTCAACTGCAGGATCATTAATCATTGTTCCAGTAAATCCATTCTCCATTTGCTCTTTAGTAAAAACCATATTTGCTCCATATCCATCATAAGCGATAAATGATATATTGTAGTTTTCATTAGTTATTTGGTGCATTAAGCTGGCAACTGTGAAGCCAGTTGAGAGTGATTTACTCCAACCATACCCGGATGCATTATCGAAATATCCCCATGTATAACTAGTAAAATTGACTGAATTTGTGTTATTTTGACTGTTGAAATAACCAACTTTTGTCCCATTTACCGTGAAGGTTAATGTCCAAGGATCTGTATAATCAATTGATCGAATATCTCTAATTTTTTGCTTTCCAATTATATTCTCTCCCCAGATATAAAAGTTTCCATAATCTGGATTGTAATCATGGAGCCATTGATTATTCCATGCAATCAGAATAATAGTAGCGTTGTCAGTCTCGGGATATTTAGAATAATCTGAGTCTGCCATTAAAAGTTGAGTTGTATTGATAACAAAACTGTATCCATCTCCAGCTTTAACTGTGAAATTAAAGATATCGTTCCAGCCAACAATTTCAAATAAATGTAATGGATTAAAGCCAATTACTGGGTAAAATCTTCCATCTTTTTCAATTGTATAGTTTTTCATTTGAAATGTATGATTTTCATAAGTTGTATAGTTAATAATTTGAGTCAAAGTAAATAATCTGGAGTGTTCTCCCTTATGAAGGGTGATGTTTGCATCTGGAATATCACCAGCTGGAAGAGTTATATTATTCCATAAATCATCGGCTGCGATTGGAAGGGGATTATATTTTGATGTCGATTTCATCTTCTCATTGGAGTATTGAATGTTAGATACAAATGTGTTGCTTAAAATCATTAATCCAACTGTAAATCCTAGTAATAGAGAATTAATTATAAATTTCTTCTTCATTTTTATCAAATCTCTTCAAATTTCTATGTTTTTCTATTTCTCAGATGGTTTGTATCAATATTTCTGAATTGTACTGACTTTCGTTATGAATGATGATACATAACGGTAAATAATATAAAAGCGACATATTTTTAAATTTTTTTCATTATTTTTCTGAGTCTTTTTACAATTTCGTCTAAAATTAGAAAAAAAACATCTGTTTTCTTGCATTAAACAACAATAATATGCATAGATACGTCTATTATATGAGAATCTATAGCCTTTTTAGAATATTTTTAAAAAATCAAGAAAATCCATAAAAAATTATGAAAATTCACGATAATTCACAAAATTAAATAAAAAGCTTTTAGAAGTCTGCCTCTCAAAATAACACATTATGGTAACTATTGATTCAAAATGTGTTCAACAATTGGTTATTTTTTGCAAAAACTGTGGGCAATGTTCACTTTCTTGTCCAACTCATTTTGTCGGGTTATTTAATCCATTAGGAGTGCTCAGAGATATTCAAATGGAAGGTCCAGAAGCTGCGATTTCAAATCAACCTATATTTAACTGTTTTACATGTAATCGCTGCATGGTAAATTGTCCTGGTTCAAATGAACATGAGGGGATGAGTTTTGGTGAATTAATTCGGGATTTGCGCACATATGCCTATGAAAATCAAATATTACCTAAAGATTATATTGAGTTTCCGGGAATTGCTACCATCTTAACTCACTCATCAGATTTTAAAGAATCTGCGACTAAATTGGAGGATATTCCTGATGTTGATGTTGTTTCTTATTTTTCAAACTCACATCATTTGAAAATTGCTTCAAAAGGTGAGATCGCATATTTTGCTGATGATCTTCCATTATATCTGCATAAATATCCTCAATATTCTCCTGAATTAATTGAAATTCCAATTAATGTGGTAAAAATTTTAAATCAAGTAGGAATTTCTCCAGTGGTAATAAATATGAAGCCGTTAGGGCATGATGATCACTGGGCAGGATTTAGTGATCAATTTAAAATTTTGGCAGAAGAGAATGTAAAAAGATATCGTGTTGCGGGTATAAAGCAAATTATTGTAGAATCTGCAGAAGCTTATCGGACGTGGAAATTCGATTATCCATCTGTAGTTTCTGATTGTGATTTCGAAGTTTATCACCTTAGTGAGTATTTAGAGAAATTTAACCTAATTCACAAATTAATTTTTAATTTCGATATCGATGTAAAAATAACAATTATGGATTCAAGTCGATTGGGTAGATTAGGTGGAAAAATTTATGAACCTCTCAGAAAAATTTTGAAATATTCGCAAGGCATATCAATTCATGAGTTAGAATCAAATCGAGATGATGCATATGATTGTGCGATTAGCATCCATTTTCCAGAAAATCAAGAAGTAAAAGAGATGGAAAATCAACGATTAAGAGAGATTATAGATGTTGGAGTTGATTATGTAGTAACAACTTCTCCAAAACAGATTATTCATTATTTACATGCTATTCGAAATTCTGATTTGAAGCAAAGTTCATTTCCTATTATTCAAGATTGGGCAGTGATGCTGAATCGTTTACTTTATAGACACTAATGATCAAAACTTTTATTTTTTCTATTTCTCTTAAAATTTCTTTTCAAATTTTAACATTTCATTTCAATTCTTGATTCTCATCTCAATTTTTAATTCTTTTAATTTTGCATTATCTTATTCTTTTATTTTTCGTTAATTATTATTAACAATTATTTTTACAAAAAATCATATTTTTTAAAAGCAGATTCTTTAATTCGTGAAGAATTCTAATTAATTTAATGAAATCTACTTTCATGGAGAATTAAAAATATGTTAAAAAAAGGTGAAAAAGTCCCAGAAAATATTGAATTATTCGATCAAAATGGAAAATTATGGAAATTATCTGATTTTATTGGAAAGCGAACTATCTTTTATACATATCCCAAAGATTCTACTCCTGGTTGCACAACTGAAGCTAAAAATTTTCGAGATTCGATAAAAGAATATGAGAATGCAAATATTCGAATTATTGGAATTAGTGCTGATTCTGTCAAATCTCATAAACGATTTGCTGAGAAACACAAGCTTCCTTTTATTTTATTATCTGATCCTGAAAAGAAATTTTTGAATATCTTAGGTTCACTTGAAGGAGGAAGGATAAAGAGAAGAACATGGATTATGGATGAACAAGGAAGAATTGAGAAAGTATTCGAAAAAGTTTCTGCTTCTAAGCATAATACTGAATTATGTGAATTTCTGCTTAATTAGCGAGATGAAATACAATTCAGATTTATTAGATAAAAGAAAAGTAGAACCTAAGTTTTTTGATCGATTTTTTCTTAGAAATTCTTCTTGTAAATGATTTTTATACCGAAATATTAGGATGACGTGAATAATTAGTTAAAAATTGATTTCAATTCTATTAATTTGTAGAG
>NZ_JBPLBG010000045.1:0-21230 GCF_054039255.1 Candidatus Harpocratesius sp. | reverse complement strand
AATTTAAAATCTCCTTCGCCTACTCTTGCTATATATTCACCATTCTTTCTTATAATATACTTTATTTTAGGTTTTTTGCTCGTATCGACCATTATTATTATTCTCACCCATCCACTCGCTTTTCTCGTTTTTCTTCTTTTTCTTGCTTTTCGATTCTTTTACCATATTTAATATAAAAAAAAAACTAAAAAACTTAGCGCTTTTTATCACTGTTAATTGCCAGCGATTCAATTCTCGAGCACCAGAGCCCTAACTTGTTCCATATAATAATTCCACGTTTTTAGTGCAGCGGGGTTAAAACTTTCATAATATTTCTGAAAATTGTCGTTAAGGTTAAGAATAGTATTGATGCATTCGCAAATCATCCTGAATTGATTAGGATCGGCAAAATTCTTCATGGAGTTTTCGATGTTTGCATACCATTGGTCGAGGAAGCTGTTAAACATTATATCGCCGTTTTCGTCCACCGTCGGAACGCCATCTTCATCGAGCATTACTCCGAACGCATCAACTATGTTCATTATTCGAGTTTGGCTGGCAATAGTAACATCTCCTTTTTTATTATAAAATGGAATTTTATATTCTATTCCTAAAAATTTTGTATTTGCATGTCCTGCCAATTTTTCAGCCCTCAGCCATTTCGCCATTTTTGTGATCGATTCTCTTATGCTTAAAGCCTTCATTTCCGGCTGATTTCGCAATAAGAAGAAACTGCGGGCATCTTCTAACACTATACGGACCAACATTTCGGGAATTGCAAATGGTTCTTTCTCATTATTTTTATCCAATTTGAATTCTCTTAAATTTTCATCGAATTTATTTTTTTCTCTATTACTTGGAAAAATATTGATAATGGACAGCCCATTTTTGAAAGCAGTCCAGACTTTGCGAGGTTTCTTTTCCCAATATTTTTCATTTTTAATATCAACACCATGCATACCGATCCCGTAAATGCCTGGAAATTGCCAAGACGATGTTTGGTCTGGAGAATTATGCAACCAAGCTATGTTTTCCATCACCAGAAAATCCATTAGATAGCCTTCAATTTGCTTAGTTTTTTCCGTTTTGAAATATTCACTCGTGGCAGGATTCCAAAGTTTCATCAAAAACTGCGGCAAAATCAAAGAATAGGTATAATTAATCTGTATGAACTGGGTACTATGGTAAAAAAGGTCAAAGTCGCAAATTCATGCGTTGTTGGGTCCTTCTACATACTAATAGAAATCAATCGATAAAATAGAATAAAATGGATTATCGTAAAAGAAAGTTATTTTTAAATACTGTTTCTTAGCAATTCTATGCATTAATTAGTACTCTGCACCATAATATCATTCTGATTCATCCATATGTCCCGTCAGGCGATATTACAAGATGAGATGATAAATGGAAATCGCATTTCGCGATGTTGATAAGTATAAAGATATTTGGGATTAAACAATAATGTAACTCACTTGTTCACAGAAATAAGCAAATATTTGTTCGAATAAGTGCGAATAAGTTTTTAAATTTCTGTAAATCAAGTGAAATCACTTTTACTCAAGATTTCGAATGATGTTCCAATAATATCAAGATTTGATTGTAACAAAATTCCTACAAAGAATCAACATCTAAATACAAGAAAATTGCTTGAAATATCTCGATGATGGTGGAAAATATAAAATAAAATATTTCTCTGAACTCTCAAAAAAAAATAACAAATAAATATCTTAAAAATTTTATTACAATTAATAAAATTTATGAATAATTTTTTAGATGAATTACGAAAGTTTTTTAGTTTGAAATAAGAAAAATAACATGGGAAAGAATATGAATTTCGCGCCACCGATCTGGAAAAATCCACAAGAAATGCAACATATTGTGATGGAATTGCGAGAATTGATAATGCATCAATATTTCCAGAAAGCTTTGGAACGAATTGAGGAACTTCCCAAAGTATCAGAACCTTCACGATATGAGAAATTAACAGAACAGATTGCCGATTTAGAAGAAATATGTCGAAATAATCTTCGATTACTCGCGGAAAACGAATTAACAAAAAATCTAGCGGTTGAAGGGAAACTTGAAGAGAGTTTTGAAAAATCAGATAAACTACTTTTGCAAGCATATACTGTGCCAATATTATACTATATTACGCCTTCTACTTTGGAAGAGATTCATCGCACTAAAGATTGGATTAAATGTAAGATTGAAAAAGAACGTTATTCAAAATCTTTCTGGTATTAATTAAAAATCCTTCATTCTTTTTGAGTTTTAGTCATTATATCAGTAGTATTAGTAATGAATATCAATCTATTTTATTTTGAATATTGAAAAATTTGGGGTGATCGTTGTAGGATTTGCAGATTTTTTCACCCGTCTTCCTTCAAGAGTTGAAATTAATCTACATCCATAAAAAGTAGATAACATCTCTTAATAAAATCCCTTTAGTTTTAAACTAAAATTGAAATCATACAATAATTATTCCGATGCATTTTGTATTTATTGCTACTGTTCTAAATTCGAATTTATTACAATTCATCATGTGAAATAACAGCAAAAAATTAATTTAGACATATGAAAATTAGCAGAGATAAATCAGTAAAAAAGAAGAATAAAAATTATGACAATAATATGATGTAAAAAAAAAAGAGAAGAAAAGAAACCTTTTTTATTTCGTTTTTAATAATTCATTTTTAGTATTTCATTTTTAATCTTTCTTTTTTAATTTATTATTTTCAATTTAGAATACTCAAATCAAATTTGCTTTACTATTTTCTTATTTCGATAATGTATGTTTTGCAACTTCTTCAAGAAATTTCTTTTTTATTCTTTTACCTGTGGGTGTTTTCGCAATTCCACCAGTTCCTGTTTCCTTTAAATTTACAGGAAGAGCTCTTCCAACATGCATCATTGCAATTATCACTTCATCTACTGGAATAATAGAAGTAACTCCAGAGAGAGCCATTTCAGCAGAGAGAAAAGCATTCATAACCCCCATTGCATTTCGTTTTATGCATGGAGAAATCACTAAGCCTGCGACTGGATCACAGATTAATCCCATTACATTTTTCAAGCACACAGCAACACCATGGGCAATTTGGTTTATATTTCCTCCAGCCATATAAATGGCAGCCGCAGCCGCCATAGCTGAAGCCACACCAATTTCTGCTTGGCAGCCACCTTCACTTCCAGATAGAGTTGCCATATTTCCGATAATTGCTCCAACTACAGCACCAATCAAAAAGGAATGCAAAAGATCTTCATCGCTTTTCTTTAAAATTTCTTGGGATTTAAAAAGAACTGCAGGAAATACACCACAAGAACCCGCTGTGGGTGCAGCACAAATAACACCCATACCATTAGAATATTCAACAATTGACATTGCCCAATAAACTGCTTCCTTCAAATCTTTACTTAAAAAGATCGGACTAGATAATAAATGTTGAGATTGTTCAATACTTTCTTTAATAGGCAAATCAATATCCAGTGTATTACCTTTTTCAAGCGAGAGCTTCATAACTTCTATAGATTTTAATGCTTGATTTAAAATAGCATCTCGAGATTTACCTGTAGTCAAGATTTCTTCTTCTATTATGAGATCATGAAGAGAAACACTAGAAGAATTTGCTTTCGTGATTAAATCATTCATAGAATCAAACATTTAGAATTATCACCTCCGAAATGGCAGATAGTTTTTCCAGTTGCTCTTTCAAAGCAAAAGGAACAGGTTCTTGAAACTCGAGCCAACTAAGAGCTTTATTTTTCCGAATATCTCTAGATAAATGCATTTCGGTTACATTCAATCCCAATTTTGCAATTACATCAGTTATCTTTGCAATAATACCTGGTTTATCTTGATGGATTTCAATAATTGTGGGATTATCAGCCATAAAACCTGCATCCATACCATCTATTTCTTTAATAATAATATTTCCACCTCCAATTGAAGAGCCTATAACAACTAACGACTTTTTTTCTGAATGTAACTGAATTTTTATCGTATTTGGATGATAATCAGCACCCAAATCCGTAGTAATAAAAGAATATTCCAGATTTAATTCAGATGCTGTTTTAACACTAAAGGGAATCCTCTCATCATCAGGTTGATAACCAATTAAGCCTCCGATAATAGCAACATCAGACTTATGTCCCAGATAGGTTTCAGCGAATGAACCGTGCAGATAGATTTCTGCTTTTTTTGGAATTCCGCTGAAAAGTAAGTGTGCGATATAGGCAATCCTGCATGCACCTGCAGTATGAGAAGAACTTGGACCGACCATTATATGGCCTACTACATCAAAAATACTATCATATTTCATTATTGCTAGGAAAGAGAATTACCTTAAGAATTATTGGGTAGATAAATTTGAAATCATTTACAAAAATAAAAGAAAATGGAAGAATTTGAAAAAAAAGGAAAAATCTCGATCTATACTAACATCATTAAAATTTATAATATATAATTTTTTCATTTAGATGAATAGTATCAAGAAAATGGATTACTTTGTTATGGATGGTGAACGCGATGATCCCAATAGCCATCTTTTTTACCTGTTAATTCATATTGTCTTAGAAGATCCTCAAAAAGATTCTCTTCTTCCATCTGCTCTTCTAAAAACCAACTTAACATTTCAAAAGCATAAATTTCACTTTCTTTTTTTGCTAAATCCCATAAAAATTTAATTCTCGCGGTAATATGTTGTTCATGTTTCACTGCTTCTTTTAAAACAGTTTCTACATCATTCCAATCAGAGGGTACTTTCTCAATTTGACCATATTCAACTTTTCCACCAGCATCTTGGATGAATTTTACAAATTTCATTGCATGCTTATATTCTTCTTTTTCAGCATGAATTTTCATAAATGCTGCAAAATTATGTAATCCCCGTTCTTCTGCCCAAGCACTCATAGCTAAATAAATATACCCCGAGCGTAATTCTTCTACAATTTGAATATTAAATTCTTTATTTAAATTATTTCCTATCATTTGAGGCATTTTTCTCACTTTTAACATTTTTTTATTTATTTCCTTCTTTCTTTATTAAAAAACTTATTCGCACAAAAAGGAATTCAAATTTCTATTAGATAAATAGATATTTAACTTAATTGATAAGAAAAATAAATTGGCATTAAGAAAATCTCTCTAAAAAATAATGATATCAACACAATTTCTTTCTTAATATAAGCATAAGAGAATAACACAAATCCTTCATTAAATTTTTTTTTGCAAAGCCATGAAATGCGAATAAGTTTATAATTGACCAATTTCTGAAAAAAGTAAATATAATATGATTTATGAATATACAATCTCAGATTAAATTTACAATTTAAGAATTTCTGGTGATAATAACGGTAATTAACAAAGAGAATCAGACACAAGATAAAGTTCCTTGCATTGCTTGTGGGAAATTGATAACCCCATTGGCGAATCATATGAATCTATGTACAAAATGCAAAATGGATTGGAATTTTAAAATTAAAATAGATAATGAAAACGAGATAATTCCAGCAATAGAACAAATCTTAGATTATTTTGCGACGGATGTAACTGAGGCATTTCATAAAGATCCTGCTGCAAATTCTCTTATCGAAATTCTTACATCATATCCAGGCATTCAAGCAGTATTACTTTATCGAGTGGCACATTTCTTTTGGATATTAGGAGTTCCATTCATTCCCCGCTATTTATCTAATTTAGCCCATCAATATACTGGAATTGATATTCATCCTGGAGCTAAAATTGGAAAACATTTTTTCATTGATCATGGTTCTGGAGTAGTTATTGGAGAAACAACAGAAATTGGAAATAATGTCACTCTTTTTCAGAATGTAACACTTGGAGGAACAAGCATTAAGAAAGAAAAGCGACATCCGACATTAGGAAACAATATCATAATTGGAGCGGGTGCAAAAATCCTCGGACCTGTAATAATTGGTAATAATGTTAAAATTGGAGCAAATAGCGTTGTGACGAAAAATGTTCCTTCAAATTCAATTGCTGTTGGTGTACCTGCTCGCATTATTCACGAAGAAGCACACATATCAGAGCAAATTTCATCGTTATCACATGGTATTTTACCAGATCCTGTGGCAAACTTAATTCAATCTCTCGAGAATAGAATTTCAGACTTAGAAAAAAAAATGAATATAAAAAAAACATAGCTATTTGACTTAATCGTTTAATTTAAAAAATAACAAAGAATTAATAAAAAGAAGAAAAACTTATTCGCACTTTCATCTTAAAAATAGTTGATACCCACATGAAAAAAAAAAATAGGGGGAATTATTATAGCATTTAAAAAAGATATTCTTGAAACCATAGGAAGTACTCCAATAGTTAGGTTAAATAAGATTTTTGACCATTTTCCTCAAATTAAAGATTCAAATGGAAAAATTAATGTGTTCGCAAAATTAGAAAATTTCAATCCAAGCAGTTCAGTAAAAATCCGAATCGCCTTTAAAATGTTACAGAACGCAGAACAAAAAGGATTAATTAATTCTGAAACACATATTGTAGAACCAACATCTGGTAATACAGGAATTGGATTAGCCATGGTAGGTGCAGTAAAAGGATACCGAGTTTCATTGGTAATGCCTGAAAATGCTAGCGTTGAAAGAAGAAAAATAATGAAAGCTTATGGCGCCAAACTCATTCTTACTCCTGCAAGTGAGGGAATGAAAGGTGCGATTGCAAAAGCTCAAGAACTTGCCGCAGCTGATTCAAATGTTTTTATTCCGAACCAATTTGAAAATCCTGCAAATGTCGAAGCACATGCGCATGGAACTGCTCTAGAAATTTGGCAAGATTTGAATGGACAGATCAATGCATTTGTTTCTGCAGTAGGAACAGGAGGCACAATAACTGGAATTGCAAAAACTTTTAAGCATTTCAACCCAAAAATTTCGATTATTGCCTTAGAACCGGAAAATTCACAAGTAATAGCAGGAAAACAAGCAGGAAGCCATAAGATCCAAGGAATGGGAGCAGGTTTTATCCCTTCTATATTGGATAAAGAATTAATCGATTATATTCTACCTGTTTCAGACCAGGAAGCATTTTTATATGCTCGTTATCTGGCAAAAAATGAGGGTATCTTTGTTGGAATTTCTTCAGGAGCTGCTTTAGCTGGCGTGGTTAAATTTATTAAAATTTTAGAAACAAAATTGCCAAATATTGATAAAACACATAAATATAATATTATTACAGTCTTTCCAGATACAGGAGAAAGATATTTATCAACGGAACTTTGGTAATGTTCTTTTTATGCATACAACTTTTTTATCTTAAGTATTTCATTTATATTTATAGAATTCATTAATTTGTCAAGTACTCAACAAACATTTCAAATAATCTAAATTCAGATTAATTTGTACACAAACTAATCTACACTTAATATTGTGAAGAATATTTTTAGTATTTTTGCTCCACTTTCAAGGTTGTTGATTTTATTATGTGTAAATTAGTTTAGATTAATTTTATTACTTACTTCAAATATCATAATTAATCTAGAAGAAAAATAAAAGAAATGATATATTTTAATCTCAGTATTCTCTTCCTATTTTTTATAATTCTTTTTATACCTTGAACGTTCAATTACAATGCACAACCTTAAAATATATCATTAATTTTAGTGATATGATCACTTATGCATATTAGCCCTAAGGCTTCCGAATACATGGAAGAACAAGCAAAAGAATTCGAGAAACCAATTTTAGTTGTGTTTCAACGAGTTTACCGCGGTTGATGTGGCACAGAAGTGGTTAATGTTGTAGCACCAGCCAGTGAAGAAATGGTCCAAGATAAAAATGCGTTTGAAATAAAAAAAGCGGAGAAATTTAAATATCCGATTTATTTGGATAAACGCTTAGCACATCTATGGACTCAAGCAAAAATAGACATCGCAGGTTGGGCAGCATTTAAACGCTTAGTGCTGATCGAAGCATAATAACAAAATCCGCTGAATGACGATTTTCTATAAACCACGGAGAAAATCTGACACCTCTGTGTGAGGGGATTTTCCTTTTTTTAATTTCTAACATTTTACTGTGATTATTAAGAAAGATTTCAAGATTCAATCATTTTATGCATTGAACCGCTCTGAAATCCTTCTAAATCCAATGTAATATAAGTAAAACCATATTCACGCAGTCTATTTACAATTTTTGCCCGAATCTCTGCATTTGAAAGTACTTTATAAAAATCTGGACCAACTTCGATTCGAGCAAGCAATTGTTTAGTTGGGAGTAATTGCTGAATTCGAACACGTAGAGGTGAATGCTTATTAGGAAGAAGAGAACGGACGAATGCTTCACTTTTATCTACACTCTGTAGTAATTCTGGAGTAATTGGAATATTAAAAGGAATTCGAGAAGCTAGGCAAGCTTGAGAAGTATAGTGCTGTGAAATTAAATTTAGCAAACGGCTGATTTCAATGATATCTTGTTTTGATATTGATGCAAGTGCAAACGGAGATTCAACCCGGCTTTCTTTTAGAGCTTGGAGCCCAGGTCGATCTAAATTTAGATCCGAATAATTTGTCCCATCAACGACTAAATTATAACCCATTTCTTCAGCGAGTTCTTCAAGGTTATTTAATGATAACTGTTTACAATAATAACATCGATTTGAATTATTTTTTTGAATCATTTGAATTCCTAACAATTGAATTGAAATTGAGCGAAAAGGAATATTATAATATTCGCAAAATGATTGAGCTTGAACAGCTTCTATACTTGGTGATAATTCTGAATTAATGAAAACAGCCAGAACCTTTTCTGCATATTTTGAAGCGAGATAAGTTAATAAAGCACTATCTCTACCACCAGAAAATGCAATAATGACTTTTTTATTACTTAAAAAAGATTTAATGTCATTTAACTTATTCACAAAAGCACTATTTCGTTCCAGTTCCATCAATTGATCCATGGTATCCATCTCAAATTTCAAAGAAATTCGAATTTAAATTACAAATATCTTAAAACAAAAAAGGCAAAAAAGATATTTATTTCTATGGTTTATTGGCAATTTTATTAATGATATCTCATAAAAGCTTCTTTTTATTTTTCTTCAACTTTAAGATTAATAAAAAGAAATAATCATAGTATAGTGAAAATTCTTTGTATTTATATTAAAAAATAATTGTGAACCAATTTTATCATTTTTTCCTCACTAATCTTTATTTGATTTCTTGTTTACAGGTAGATTTAAAATAATATGAAATCATGAATCACTTAAAAGATGAAATGCTTCATCATCAATAGCTGCACTATGTATTTTGTTCTGAATCGTTGACCAAAAGTGAATGTGTGAATTTATAGTTCTTTAATGCATAGAATTATTTTTCGACTAAGATCATTTGTAACTATTGGTGGAATATAAATTTTATATGGATCTTTTTCCCATTTAAATTTATTTAAAAAAAGAATCATACTTTGTAAAAAATGACCCAAATACCAACCATCAAATGTCCCTTTTGGATATCCGCAATATTATTTTGAATTGAATTCTTATAAAATGGCAGCTTTAGAATTAATTTAATTATGAAATATTTCCTAAAATTTTTTAAAAGAGCCGGTTGATCATAATATACGAACAAGGGATTTAAGTAAAGTAAAATCCCTATGCATTAGGTGAAAAAATATGGCAATTTGGGTTTGTACAGTATGTGGCTGGGAATATAATGAAGAAGAAGGATATGGAGATTATCCTGCTGGAACGAAGTTTGAAGATCTTCCAGATGATTTTGAATGCCCAGTGTGTGGAGCGTCTAAAGACGATTTTGAAAAACAGTAGACACAATTAAAGAAATTAATTTTTTTATAATAAGTAATAAAAACCTTTTTTTTGATTTTTTCTTTAACATTCATTTGTTCATAGATCTTGTCCTAATGATCAAATTACTTCTTCTTTTTCATAAATGGATGATGTTTTATTCAGCACTTTTATAATCACAACATTTTATAACTGAAAATACCAATACAAATAAAGATCTAAAATTTATTATTTTAAAACTACAACAATTGGAGGTTCGAAATATTATGAAAGATGTTTCAATAGTGCTCTGCGGTGCAGCAGGGCAAGGAATACAAACAGTAGAACAGTTGCTAGTGGGTATCCTAAAAATGTCAGGTTTTAATGTATTTGCTACTAAAGAATACGAATCTCGAGTTCGTGGGGGAACGAATTCAACTACTATTAGAATTGGAGAAAAAAGAATTTCTGCATTTGTAAATAGAATTGATTTATTAATTCCATTTAATATTGATGCAATTCAACATGTAACTAATAGAATCTCAAAGCAAACCTTTATAATTGGTGACGAATCTTTATTTTCAGATTCAGAGAAGTTAGATTTGATTTCAGCAAAAGTATCAATCTTCCCTTTTAACCAAACTGCATTAGAAATTGGTAACAAATTATTTGCAAATGTAATTGCTGTTGGTACTGTTACAGGATTATTTGGAGTGGATTCTGAGATTGGCCGAAAATTCCTACAAAAGAAATTCAATCAAAAAGGAGAAGAAATAATTCGAAAAAACCTTATCGCTTTTGGAAAAGGATATGAAATGGGACAGTCTCTTCAAAGAGAGAAAGGTATTGATTTTTCAATTAAACGGAATTCTGAAATAGAAAAAGAAATCTTGTTTAATGGAAATCAAGCAGTAGCATTGGGAGCAATAGCTGGAGGATGTAATTTTATCTCAGCATATCCAATGTCTCCATCAACTGGTGTTTTGATTTTTTTGGCGCAACATTCAGAAGAATTTGAGATTGTCATCGATCAAGCTGAAGATGAAATTGGAGCCATTAATAAGGCAATTGGATCTTGGTATGCAGGTGCACGAGCAATTGTATCTACTTCAGGAGGAGGTTTTGCCTTAATGAGTGAAGGACTATCTTTAGCTGGAATGATGGAATCACCATTAGTTGTGCATATTGCACAACGACCTGGTCCTGCCACAGGACTTCCTACACGTACGGGTCAAGAAGATCTAAACTTGGCATTATACAGT
Source organism: Candidatus Harpocratesius sp. (assembly GCF_054039255.1). NCBI lineage: Archaea > Promethearchaeati > Promethearchaeota > Promethearchaeia > Promethearchaeales > Promethearchaeaceae > Candidatus Harpocratesius > Candidatus Harpocratesius sp. The sequence goes on along the minus strand of NZ_JBPLBG010000045.1, from coordinate 10,238 downwards.
GGTCACGGCGAATTTTGTCGAGCAATATTTTCACCTGGAACAATAGAACAAGCGTTTTACCTCACACAAAATGCATTCAATTTAGCAGATCGTTATCAAATTCCAGTATTTATCTTAACTGATCAAGACTTTGTTGATGCATATTACAATATTCCGAATCTGGATTTAGAGAAAATTAGAAATGAATATGCTATTGTTAAAACTGATGCAGATTATAAGCGGTATTCCTTAACAGAAAATGGTATCTCCCCTCGAGGGGTCCCTGGATATGGTGAAGGATTGATACGGGTAGATTCAGATGAACATGATGAAAACGGCCATATAACAGAAGATATGGAATTTATACGTCCAGAAATGGTGAAAAAACGCTTTTATAAACGATTAAAATTGCTAAAATCGATTGCACAACCACCAGAAATCACTCCAACGGAAGATTATGATACATTAATTGTATGTTGGGGTTCTAATTACCATGTGATCAAAGAAGCAATTCAAATTTCTCAAAAACCAAAGGTTTCCATGATGCACTTTCATCAAGTTTATCCAATAAATGAAAAGGTGCCAATGCTTCTGTCAAAGGCTAAGAAAATATTGTTATTTGAAAACAATGCTTCTGGGCAATTTGGCAAACTTTTGAAATTAGAAGCTAACTGTGATATTCCAGATTCTCAAAAATATCTTAGATTTTCAGGAAAACCTTGGTCAGTGGAAGAAATAACTGCAATAATTGAAAAGGAGGTATGCTAAATGCAATATAATGCAAAACTATATGATATGTCTCATGAAAAAGCGTGGTGCCCAGGATGTGGAAATTTTATTCTCCATCGATATTTACGTGAAGCCCTGGCAGAATTGCAAATACCACCAAGAGATTTAGTCTTTGTATCTGGAATTGGCCAAGCTGCAAAGCTTCCGCAATATATGAAAGGAAATATGTTCAATGGACTCCATGGACGAGCTTTACCTGCTGCAATGGCGATAAAAGCGGCAAATCCTACATTAAAAGTAATCGTAACCAGTGGAGATGGTTGTAGTTATGGTGAAGGAGGAAATCACTTTTTGGCTCAGATCGAAAGAAATTCTGATATTGTGCATATTGCACATAATAATATGATTTACGGTCTTACTAAAGGACAAGCATCTCCAACCAGCTTAAAAGGAATGAAAACACCGGTGCAAGTCATGGGAGTAACGAATGAACCATTTAACCCAATTGCTGTTGCAATCGCTATGGGCGCCACATTTATTGCAAGAGTGTTTGTGGGAAATAAAGAACAGACTATTGATATTTTAAAACAAGCAATTAATCATAAAGGATATGCATTGGTTGATAGTTTAGTTCAATGTGTATCGATGAATAAGCTCAATTCATTCCAATGGTATAAAGAGCATACATATATAATTGAAAAAGATCATGATATCCACGATCGAAAAGCAGCTTTTGCAAAGGCGTTAGAGCATGATCCATATCCAACGGGAATTTTCTATGAAGAAAAAGGGAAACCAGTGTTCTGGGAACAATCTGCAGCTTATAAAAAGCGAACTGATCCTCTCTATAAACGAAAAGTGGATATTGAAAAACTTAAGGTGTTCATTGAATCAAAACGAAATTAATCTACAATTAGAATAAAATATTCCTTCTAATATTACAACAATATAATTTTTTAAGTTTTTCATGTTTTTTTTATTAAATCTTGATCAAATTTCCTTGTGTATATTGAAGATTTCTTTTAAAAAATGAAAGATCACCATAGAACTTCTGCACTTTTCAAGGCTTTCAATGCATTACTCACATCAGTAGCACAAAAATTCAATAAAATTGCCCCTGATTCAAAAACTGCAGGCAAATTTTGATTATAAAAATTTATAGGAAATAGAACAGAAAATTTCTGCATTCGCTTATATGCATTAGTAAAATGAAATACAGCTTCTTCTAAATAATGATTCCATGTTTTTCTAGGGTATTTTTTAATAATTCGCTTTAAACATTCAGATGCTTCAAGAAATTGGTTTTTTGTATATGATCCTAATAAATAATTAAAATGTTCATTAAATTTTTCTCCTTGTTTTTCATGAGATTCAAGGATTTCTGCCCAATGCTTAATTGCTTCAATTCCAGTGTAATATTTTTGCTTATCCAATTCATTACCTTCCAAAAATTGAATTGCTTGATGAATAATATCATGAACATTTCCTCGACGAGAAGATTGATTGTCTTGAGGTGAATAAAACCATATTTGCATATAATATGGAGAATTAATTGAATCAAATCTAAGAGACTGAGACGCTATATTATTATTTTTATCCAAACCATTCATAATATAATTGAATCCTTCAATTTCATTAACCAAATAATACTCTGCAAGAACTCCACCCCATATAATTACAGGATAGCCAAATTCAATAATATTCTTAATAATAAAGCGGTAAATTTTTTGGGCTCTTGCTAAATCTTCTAATGTGATAGAATTGGGAGAAGCAGGAAATGATGAATGAATTTGCAGCATATTCAGCGGAATTTTGAATAAATTTAGATTTTGTTGAATATAGTTCCAAATATCTATCCCTAAAGGAATATTTGAAAGTTTTTCTGTTATGTATTTGGGAAATCGATATAAAAATGCTAAACCTGTAATTCCAGCAATATCTACTGCATCAAATTCTAATTCAAACAAAGGTAACAATCCAGATAGACAGCCAATAAAAGAATTTGGATGAGATTGCATTTGAACATGATTACGCGCACTAATATTAAAGACATCATTTATTTTATTTATTTCACCTATTCTATTTTCCCCATCAATTTCAAGAATTTTATCCATTCCATCAACGTTCTTCATTATACCAATATTACGTTTATCATTTGCAATAAAATCATTATCAATAGGTTCATTTTCCATCTCTTCATAAAGTGAAGTATTTAGTTTAAGAAATCTTCTACCCCGATTTGTTATAGTATAAACACCACGTTTGGGTTTAAATATTAACTGAAGTTTTTCCAATTCAGCTAAATGATTTGCAAGGGCTGTCTTTCCCAATGATATAATAGTTAATAATTGAGCAAATTCTAATGATTTCTCTGTGAAAAGAGCCATTAAAATCTCCAAACGTTTGGGATAAGCTAAAGCTCGGAAAATTCGCGAGATTTTTAGAATTTCGGGATGTAAATGGAATTCTTCTTTGACCATGAGCCTATATATTTTAGGAAGAACATATTTTTTAGTATTATGGGAAATTTGCCCCAGAGAACCAAACACATTATTCAGGTAATTGAAAAAGAAATTAACTGTACTTTATTAGAAAATAACAAATTAGATGCAGAAAAGCCAAGATATATGATAAAAAATGGTAAAATTGTGGGTCTTTTTCTGTCAAATTGCAAAATTAAGCATATACCTCGAAAAATCTCCTTACTAACCTCATTAAAAATATTGAATTTAACTAACAATTTGATTTCTTCAATTCCTAAAGAATTTGCACATCTTTCACAATTACGAATATTAAATCTCTCCAATAACCCATTAAAGACACTTCCTGAAATTTTTTTCAGTTTCTCATGTCTAGAAGAAATATATATTGCAAAAACAAATTTGAAGAATTTACCAAAATCATTGCATAATTGTAAACACTTGAAAATATTATCCGCATTTGATAATGATATTAGCATAATACCTTCTTGGATTAGAAATTTTAAAGAACTACAAATTTTAGCTTTAGGAAATAATTATATTATGGAAATCCCCACAATAATTGAAAATTTAATCGAATTAAAAGAGCTTTCGCTATATCAAAATAACATTAGTACTTTACCAGAAGAAATTGGAAAATTGAAAAATCTTCAAGAATTGAATTTAGACAGCAATCAGTTAACGGAATTGCCACGTAATATTGGGAATTTGGATAATTTAACTGATTTAATTATAAAAAATAATGCATTAGCAGAACTTCCAACTGAAATTACTAAATTAAAAAATTTGAAAAGATTTTGGCTTAGTAACAATCCTTGGATGGGGTTTTCTTCTAACATTGTAGATTGGTTAAATAAACTTGATGAGAATGGTGCAGATTTACAATAAAATAATGAAGCAATTAAATAAAATAATTATAAGAAAAAAAAGGTCATAAAAGAGAAAAATGAGGAAAAAAAACAAAAAAATAACTTGCTAATTAAAGCTTGAAGGATTTAATAACTCTAAAGTGTGATTGCCAATTTATAAGCAGAATAAATCGCATCTTGCGCATCTCCAACCACAGAGGCATCTCCTATTACATAGGAGGGAATTCCACCTAAATCCAAATTTGCTAAAGGATTATGGGATTTTAATCCAGTAGAAATTACAATATGATCAATATTTTCAAAATTTATCTTTTTTCCATCGCGTTCTGCTTCAACGGAATATTTTTCGCCTTGTTTTATGATGTTTTTAATGTAAGTATGATCAGAAAATACAACATTTTTTTCCTTCATGAAATTAAGGGAAAGCTTTTTGGCAATCATTTCCATTTTTCCGCCAAAGTTTTCTGTCCGCTTAACAATTGTTACATAATTACCTTTTTCAATCAATGCAGTAGCAATATCGACTCCTATCAGTCCCCCTCCAATAATTAAAATAGATTTGTTTTGAGGAAGATTTTCTTGTAGTAGAATCTCTGCCCAAAAATAATCAGAGAGATTTGGAATTTGTGGAATTTTTGGGATAGAACCAGTTGCTATAATGATTCCATCGTAATCTGAAAGTTCGCCAGAGTGAGTTATTTTTTTATAGATTACAGCGACATTAGATTTTTTAAGCCTTTCAATGTAAGAAGGAATCAAGCTTTGAAGCGATTTTTTATGAGGAGTTAATGGTGCAAAGCGAAATTGACCACCAAGTTCATCTTTTTCGAATAAATCCACACGATGACCTCGTTCAGATAACACTATAGCTGCTTCCATTCCTGCCAATCCTCCACCAATAACTGCAAAATATTTTGCTTTTTCCACTTGAACTTGCTTAATTTCTTCCTTTTGAACGCTTGGATTTACCAAACACTGCAATCCACTACCAGATTTTACACCACCTAAGCATCCTTCAGCACATGCAAGACAAGGGACTATTGGATCAGGATTTTTTCCTTGCAATTTCGAAACAATTTGTGGATCCGCCACCAACCCTCTTCCAATAGCAAAATAATCAGCATTATACTCTTCAATGAGGGTTTGGATATCCTCAACAGAATCTATTCTTCCCACAAAAATTACAGGTATATTTATTGACTTTTTGATTTTCTTGGCAAAATCCCATGTTTTTCCTTTAGGTACAAACATATGTTGGAAAAACCATGGTGGAGTTGAGCATACTGTTCCAGCTGATACATGAATTGCAACAGCACCATTTTCTTGTAAGATTTTTGATAATTTAATCATCTCATCAATATGAATACCATCTGGAATCATCTCATCCCCACTTATTCGAACAATTATTGGGAGATCAACAGAATTCTTAATAGACTTGAAAATATTTAATGGAAAACGAATGCGATTTTCAAAAGAACCTCCATATTCATCTTCTCTGTCATTCACTGCAGGAGAAATAAATTGCGCAAATAAATATCCGTGGCCAAACTGCAATTCAATCACATCAAAACCCGCTTCTTTGACTCGTTTTGCTGCAGATATAAACTGATCTCGAATAAAATCCATATCTTCTTTATTTACTTGTTTTGGAATCGCACCACCATTTTCACAAGGTTTGGAAGTCGAAGAATAAAAAACATTATTTTGAATTTTTGGATTTACCATTCGTCCAGGATGATTTAAATGAGCAATTACCTTCGTATCAAATTTATGAATTGTTTCAACAAGATTTTTTAAACCAATAATTTTATCATCATTATCGATTCCTAGTTGTGTGGGGAGTTCACGCAAATTAGGTGCTAAATAAAGAGGTTCTAATATCACAGCACCCAAATCTTTGCATCTTTGACCATAAAAATCAATGTGAGCTTTAGTGACTACGCCGTTCCCATTACTGTATCCAGTCTTAATAGGAGCAAATAAAAACGGATTTTTAAAGTTTAGCATAATTATTCAAAAATATTGTTTCATAAAAATATTCACTTCTGGAAGAAAATTTGTCAAATTTCAAAAAATATGAAAAGAAATGCAATAAGAATAAAGTTAAAGAGCGAATAAGTTTATTTAATCACTTTAGAGCCATTATACAAAATTGATAAAAAGAATCATATTTTCCCCAGAAACGATCAAGTAAATAATTTTAAAGAACAAAAGAGTAAGAAACAAATGAAAAAAGAAAAAAAATCAAGTTATTTCGAGAAAATTACTCAATTTTCATAAATATGGACCCTTTTGCGTTACAGATTGGACAATTTTCTGGAGGTTCACCTTCTATGGTATATCCACATACAGGACAGACATACATCTCACTCTCAGGCAAATCTTCCCCTTTTTCTGCGGCAGTTAAGGCATCGCTATACAACTTATGATGAATTTTTTCTACTTCATTTGCCCAATAAAAGCTCTGCTCGGCTTTTTTATTCTCTTCTTCTTGTGCATTTTTCAGAAATTCTGGATACATTTCTGTAAATTCATAATGTTCTCCATTAATAGCGTCTTGAATGTTTTCCACCAAAGATTTAACACCACCATACACTCGGAAGTGATTATGGGCATGAACGGTCTCTGCAGCTGCAGCTGCACGGAAAACGCGTGCAATTTGGTGGAATCCCTCTTTATCTGCTTTTTTTGCATATGCCAGATATTTACGATTAGCTTGAGACTCTCCTGCAAATGCAGCCAGTAAATCCTTTTCACTTTTTGACATTTTTTTCTCACTCTTCATTTTTTTAATTTCAATTTCCTAATTTCAGAATTATGCTTTATTTGTCCATAATCCATGCTTATTGCAATATTCTCGTGCAATGACATCCGCATCATCTATAGGAAATTCTGCTACAGGTGGATCTCCTGGTTTTAAGTATTGTCGGTATTGTTTGTTTCCTGAAATTACTTCAATCATGGTTATCCAATGATCATCAACCATTGGATGAAGAGTTGATCCAACGGTGACTTTTATTCCTTTATCTGTTCTTTCCACTATAGGGACATGCTTTTCGTTTTTCCAATCTGCAGTTTTTGGTGATAAGGCATCAAGATGGCATTTTTCATCTGTACATGCCGTACCTTCAAAAACTTTTTCATATAACTCATTACAATTCTCACATTTATAGTAAGTACTTTTCATGATTTTTTCCCCCATTAATATAAATTGGAGTTGTTTATGATTTAGCACTCTAATTAATTAAAAATCGTGATTTTAATTTAAAAAAAATGTGATACTTTTACCTTTAAAGTAAAATCAATCTTCATCAATTTTCAAATAAATGATCTCATCCTTTTTATTCTTTATTTTTAGATTTACTTTTTTTGTTATGCTTAATTTTTTTAAATAGTTTAGGCAAATACAGTGGAATTAATAACCCGATAATTAAAATAAGAAATCCCCCACCGACTATTTTTTTTATAAAGCTTTGAAGATAAGGATCATCTACAAGAAAATCAACAATTTCAAAGACAATACCAGCACCCAATATGAGGTTGACGATATTCAAGATCTTCTCTTGGCGTTTACTTGCTTCTTCTTGTTTATCCAAGAATAAAGAGTTCAATTCTTGAGTATTACTTTCCAATTTATCTGAAATCATTTTCCAATTCTTTTCAATATTATATAAGTTTACACAATGTTGAAGAAGTGTATGATAATGCTGACGATGACTTCTGGAAAGATCTGTAAAAAATGGCGCTAAGGTTCTCTGTAGAATCATCTTTAATCGAGTTGTTTTTTCCAGATCATCTTTAATTAATCCTGGATCCTTTTCTTTAAAATCACTTGAAGTTAATTGGCTTGTATCAATATCTATCTCAGAATTGACTAAAATCATGGCGAAGCCAATTGTACGCATTTGACAAACAGTTTTAATAACAGTATTAAACATATATCCAGTTGAATTTGGGGTTTCATAATCTTTAATAAAGAATTTATTGTAATTTTCAGGTCTCATATAAAGAAATGCAGAGTTACGGTGAATAAAATGCATTTCAGATGATCTATTTGAAAGATTTACAGCTACTCTACGTTCATAAAGTAAATCATGATAATCAGGAAATTGACCAGAATACAAAACACACCAATCCCCAATCTCACGTCGATATTTTTGAATATTCTGAGGATTCCATTCAATTGTCAATAATTCCTTTGGATCGACTTCAGAACATACATTAAAAGCATAAGGAACAGTTTTCTCATCAAAAAGAAAATGGTCTCCAAATTTTTTAATCAAACCAAACCAAAATGAAAACACGATCTGTTGCAAATACTGAGGTCTGATTATTTTAACTTCAAAATCAGGATCAACATCATTTTTTAGTCGAACTCTAATTAAAATATAACCCAATTTATTGTATGTTTGATTACTATAAACATATCTAAAATCTTCAATATAATTTTGCCAATCGAAACTACACTTCAGATTGTGAGCAATGCGGACAATTTTTTCTCGATCTTCTTCTTCAGGAACAAAAGTAGGATTGAGATTACTTATTGTAATATTTACTAAAATATCATTAACGAACTTCTCCATAACGTGTAGATTTTTTGAGATCTCATTATCTGAAAGATCACAAAGAACACTAATCCCTAACCATTGCTCTTTGAATATAAAATGCATTTCTGGTTTATTTTCATCTATCATAATAGTATAACCATGATCTTGAAATACTTAAAAGTTCTCCTTTTGATAAGGAAAAAAAAGCGACTTTATTTTGAATTTTTTTTATGGTTTGTAATCATATTTGTTATTTATTCATAGTTGGAATATAAAAGCGACGATAAACATGTAAAAATCGCTGAATTGTAGTAATAAATACCAACACAGCAAATAACCATAAAAGAAATAACCTGATAATAGGAAAGATAACCATTACAAACAAAAACTTATTCGCACAAGAATGATTCACTTCTTTTCATAATTCCTCCTGAATAATATATAACTTTCTTTTCTGTAGATATTTTCTGAAGAGTGCGAATAAGTTTGAAGCTCAGCTTTTAGCATACATTGTAACGCATCGCTTAGCTTTTAATATGTTCGGCTTATAAAAGAATCAATCTTACCTACAATTGCTTATTCTTAATCCTCAAAAAATATTCTTCCTTTCACAAGGATATTATAACTCAATCTTAAAATACTTTCAAAAGTAATATTAATAGAGAAAAAAATGGCGCTTAATTTACAAATTTATTTGAACGGAATTACTGCTTGGATCATGGTAATCATCGCTTTTACCTATTATATAATTTTTTTAGTAAAATATTTTCAGAAAAAAAAATCTCTTTTACCATATGTTTCCTTAGCCGCTTTATGCTTAGGCACTTTTTATTTAGGACCTGGAATTACTTTTCTGAAATTGATATTTTCAGGAACAAACCTTGATCCAACGTTGTATTTTATGATGTCTTACACTTTAAGTCCCGTAGGAACATTGATCATAGTTTATTTAGGATTTAGTATTTTTCAACCAAAATATAAAAAACAAGCATCTTACTTTTATCTTGCACTTTTGGCGGTATATTGGATCTTTATGTTTATTTGGCCAGAAAATGCATTTGAAACAGTTGCTGGCGAAGAAATGCTTGACATAAATTTGACAGGTGTTATTCGAATTTTCACAGCATTTAATATCTTAACAGTCTTGTTAGTCGTATCAACAGGATTCATTCGATTAGCAATTAAAATGAAGAAAAAAGGAGCACCAAAAGGCGATGTTACTCAACTATTCATGGTAGGATTTGGATGGTTATTGTTCGTTGTAGGTGGAATTATAGATGCAATTATTCCTGCATCATTATTCTATATAATTGTAATTGGTCGAATAATAATGGCAATTAGTTACTTTATGATTTTTGAGGGATTTATGCCGCCAAAACAAGAAAAAGTTACAAAGAAGCAAGAAAATATACCCGAATAAAGAATAGATTGAAAAATCACGTTAATAAAGGATAATGCACTCCATTTTCTAACATTTTTTTTTCTCTTAATTTATATTAATTCATTATTTAATTGAGTGTATTTTAAGATTAATCTAATTTAAGTTTTTTGCCTTTACTCCATTATTTGACTCCCTTTTGCTCCCAATATCCCAATTTTGACCGCATCGATTTTCCCTAATGGTGATTTGAACT